>SOIA01000213.1 GCA_004378665.1 Candidatus Aminicenantota bacterium | reverse complement strand
CCCAAAAGAAGAAGCTGAACCTGAGAAAAAGGTAGAGTCCATCCCTGAAGAGGCTGAGAAACCTGCCGAAGAAGCTCCGCCTGAAAAAAAGACTGAAAAGGAGACCGGGGAGATTGAACCTGAAGGGGAAAAAGAGGAAAAAGCCGAACCTTCAATCGAAGAAGCCCCAAAAGAAAAAGCTGAAGCCCCTCCAGCTGAAGAAGCCGAAGCCGGTGCTCCCGCAGCTCCATCCAAGAAAAAAAAGATCAACAAAATGACCATGGATGAGATTGAAAAAAAATTTGAAGAAGTCAAAAGTGCGATGGGAGGCCTCGATTCCAAGTATGCCCGACAACTTATCCGAAGAAAAGAATTCTTGAAATCCTTAAAATAATAGGAATGCAGATTCCTTTTCTTAATTAAAAATAATAGAAAAATAAGGATTTACAATCCCAGGCTTTTTTGCTACTATTACAAATCACTTAGAGGAGAACTTATTCGTGCTGAGTAATGAAGAAAAAACAAAGATAATTAAAGAAAACAGGATCAATCCCTCTGATACGGGTTCACCGGAAGTTCAGATTGCCCTTATTACCAACAGAATCAATTATTTATCCAAACATTTCGAGACTCACAAAAAGGACTATCATTCCCGGACTGGCCTTATGAAAATGGTCGGAAGGAGGAAAAGGCTTCTGGAATACCTGAAAAAGCAAGACACCAAAAAGTACGAAAGCCTTATTAAAAAGCTTAAGCTCAGAAAATAATCCAAGGCCAGAGAATTAGAATGTCGGGAGAAACAATCAACCTAGAAATCAACAACCGCACTCTGTCTATTGAAATCAGCAAAATCGGTCGACAGGCAGACGGCTCGGCTTACCTTCGTTACGGAGACACCATCATGTTTGTCTCCGCCACTTCAAAAAAAGAAATGAAGGAACCGAAGCCTTTCCTTCCTCTGATTGTCGACTACAGAGAAAACACGTATGCCGCTGGAAAAATACCAGGAGGTTTCTTCAAACGACAAGGGAGGCCATCCGAAAGAGAAATCCTGGTTAGCCGTTTGATAGACAGACCGATAAGATCACTTTTTCCCGATGGCTATTTCTTCGACACCCAAATCGTCGCTCTTCTCCTCTCGGCCGACCTGGAAAATGAACCAGACACTCTGGGAATCATCGGTGCCTCAGCTGCTCTTTATTTCTCGGACATTCCTTTCACCACTCCGATAGGAGCCGTAAAAGTGGGTTATGTGAATAACACATTTGTCATTAACCCCACGGTGAAACAGCTCGAGGAAAGCCCTCTCAACATGGTGGTTGTGGGGACAGAGGAAGGAATTGTCGTGATAGAGGCAGGAGCGACAGAGATCGAAGAGGAAAAGATCATTGAAGGGATTTCTCTGGCTCAGGAGACGATCCTCCAAATCATCAAAGCTCAGAAAGACCTGTATGAAAAGCTGCAGATCAAAAAAAGAGAATTCCTTGTTAATGAAGTTGATCAGAAAAAATTTGAAAAAATCGATAAGGAAATATCTTCTGGCTTAAAAGATGCAATCCAGATAAGAACCAAGAAAGACAGAGAACAGGCAATTCAAAAGATTCTGGACAGTCTGATCGATCCCATTCCTGAAGAAAACGAAGATGAGATCAGAGAAACAAGAGAAATATTCTTCCAGGTCCAAAAAAAAATAGTCAGAGATTTGATCATAAATCAGGGAAAAAGAATAGACGGAAGAAGTTTCGAGGATATCCGCCCGATATCTATCGAAGTGGGAATGCTTCCCCGAACCCATGGTTCAGCCCTCTTCACACGAGGAGAAACCCAATGTCTGGCGACCGTTACGCTTGGGACCTTCGAAGATGTGCAGAGATTGGATGGGATTGGAGAAGAGGGTGAAAAGAGATTCATGCTCCATTACAATTTTCCACCTTTCAGCGTGGGAGAAGTGGCATTCATGAGAGGTCCCGGGAGACGGGAAATCGGCCACGGAGCTCTGGCAGAAAAATCAATCCTTCACTCCATACCGACTGATGAAGAGGTTTTTCCTTACACGATCCGCATTGTTTCCGATATCCTGGAGTCCAACGGCTCTTCATCCATGGCCTCGGTGTGCGGAGGCGTCCTCTCTCTCATGGATGCGGGAGTTCCACTTTCTATGATCATTGCCGGCATTGCCATAGGTCTTGTTCATGAGGATGACCGCTACGTTCTCCTCACTGATATCGCCGGTCTCGAAGATCACTTAGGGGATATGGATCTCAAGGTTGCTGGAACAGAGAAAGGCATAACAGCCATCCAGATGGATTTAAAAATCCCATCCATCCCAATACAGGTCCTCAAAGAGGGCCTCCTCAAAGCAAAGAATGCCCGGATGAAGGTCCTGGTAAAGATGAAAGAGGCTCTTCCGGAACCCAGACCGGATATTTCCCCTTATGCTCCCCGAATCATAAACCTGATGATCAATCCCGAAAAAGTGGGTGAGGTGATCGGACCCGGAGGGAAAATCATCAAGAAAATCATCGCTCAAACCAAGACCAAAATAGAAATCGAAGAAGGTGGAAAGATCACCATCGCCTCTTCTGACAGCGAAGCCGTAGAGAAAGCCAAACAGATGATCAGAGAAATCACCGTGGAAGCTGAAGTGGGCAAAGTCTACACCGGAAAAATTGTTCGCCTTGAGGAATACGGCGGCTTTGTGGAAATCCTACCGAACCTCGTTGGCCTTCTTCATATCTCTGAAATCGCTCGTCATCGGATCCGGGATATCAGAGATGTTTTGAAAATGGGACAAACCGTCCGCGTGAAAGTCCTCGCCATAGATGAGGATAACAAGATTAAACTCAGCAAGAAAGTTCTGGAGCCCAATTCCAACCGTCCGTCTGAAGACTACCAGAACAAACAAAAAAAATCCCCGTTTGATCAGAATCGGTACAATAAAAATAAGTTTTAGCGCCACAAAAAATCATCAGGGAACATGAGAAAATTTCTGGCTCATAGAAAAGGGTTCACCCTGATTGAGATGCTGGTCACCCTCACACTCCTTGCCATCTTGGCGACAGCCATCTTTCCGCTTGCCAAGACCGCTGTGAAAAGAGAAAGGGAAATCGAGCTGCAAAGAAATTTGAGAATCATCAGAGAGGCTATCGATGCCTATAAAAAGCTCGCTGATGAACAAAAGATCGAATTCGATGAAGACACAGAAGGATACCCACCGGATCTGGAAACCTTAGTCGAGGGAGTGGAAGTCATTGAGGAAGGAAAAGAGGGTGAGGAGCCGAAGACCAAGATCGTTAAATTCCTGAGACGAATCCCTAAAGACCCGATGACAAATTCTTTTGAATGGGGACTGCGATCTTATCAGGATGACCTGGATTCGGATGTCTGGGGCGGAGAGAATGTTTATGATATCTACACCAAAGGTCTGGCAACAGCGCTGGACGGCACCAAATACAGAGAATGGTGATCAAATGAAAGAAAAACGTCTGAGAAACAAGGAAAAAGGGTTCACTCTCATTGAAATCATCATCGTGTTCACTCTTATCGGAATTTTAGTGGGGCTTGGCATCCCCCAATACAAGTATGCCGCGAAAAGAGCGCGGGAAGCTGTGTTGAAAGAGGATCTTTTCATATTGAGAAAACTGATCAACCATTACTATTTGGATAAAGGAAGGTATCCCCTTTCACTCCAGACTCTTGTCGACGAGCAATACCTGAGAAGCCTCCCAATAGATCCGATGACCAAGTCTTCCCAAACCTGGGTGGAAGTGCAGCAGACCCTGACCGAGGATGAGTTGATGTTGTTCGACATCCAGATAGGTATCGTGGATGTATTTTCCGGATCGATAGAAAAAGCGATAGACGGAAATCCTTACAGTACATGGTGATCTCCTTTCAACTTTCTCTTTTTTAGATCCATGCACAGAAAAGAAGGTTACGTACTCATCATACTCCTGATTGCAATATTCGTGATGAGTATTGGCCTTCTGGTCGCCATCCCTGTCTGGGAAACACAGATTCAACGAGAAAAAGAAAAAGAGCTGATTTTCAGAGGGAAACAGTACGTTGAGGCCATCCGGCTGTTCCAGACGAAACATCCTGGAAGCTTCCCCAAATCTTTTGATGAATTGGTTGAGGAGAAATGCATACGCAAATTGTTTCCGGATCCCATGACTAAAGATGGAGAATGGAATATCATCCTCCCTTATTCAGGATCTTCCTCAAGAAGAAGAGGGGCGACGACTCAAACAAATAAAATTCTTGTCGTCCCCCAAAGTGCTCTCTCTTCGGTACAAAACCCTCAAATCATCGGTGTTGTCAGCTCGTCCACAAAATCATCCTTTAAGATCTATCTGGAACAAGAGACCTATGATCAATGGCTGTTTTTTTACGGCCAGGATCCTCAGTCAATGCCTGAGATCGTTTATTATGGAGAAGACAAAAGGGACTGATGGATTCCATTCTCATCATAGCCGGGGAAAACTCAGGGGAAAAATACGGGGCCAATCTCGTTCATCAATTTAAAAAACTCCATCCGGATTTCGCATTTTTTGGGATCGGAGGAAAAAAAATGGCCGCAGAAGGAGTCGAGCTCCTTTTCTCCATCCACGACCTCAGCGTGATCGGAGGAATCGAAGTCTTCACTCATCTTCCCCGGATAAAAAAAATATTCAACCGAATCAACAAAGAGATCAAGAGGCGCAGTCCAAAGGCATCAGTCCTAATCGATTCACCGGATTTCAACCTTCGCCTGGCGAATAAACTAAAAAAGCAGAATGTTCCCGTTCTCTACTACGTCAGCCCGACTGTATGGGCTTGGCGGAAAGGTCGGCTGAAGACTATAAAGAAAACAGTCGAAAAAATGATGCTGATTTTTCCCTTCGAGGAAAAAACATATGAAGAGTCAGGTATTCCAGCAGTTTATGTCGGACATCCTCTTAAGGAAAAGGTTCATGCTTCCTTCACCAGAGAAGAATTCATGAAAAAATACGGCTTGAGCCCTCAAAAAAAGATTATCTCTCTTCTCCCCGGCAGCAGGAAAAACGAACTGAAATATCATATGCCGGTGCTGCCTGAAGCACTTCATCGGATTCAAAGCGAATGGGATGCACACTTCATCCTTCTTCTGGCCGAGAGCCTTGATGAAAATCTGATCTCGGACTATCTCCCCCTCTTTCCTGAGAAATTGACCGTTCTCACCGAGAATCACTACGAAGCTATGGCTGCGAGCGACCTGGTGCTTTCGGCTTGCGGCACAGCGAACTTGGAAGCGGCCCTCTTGGGGACTCCTCTTGTCGTGTTTTACCGCCTCTCCCCTCTCACCTATCCCTTTGTACGGCTGCTGTCTAAGATAAACAATTTTAGCATCGTGAACATCCTCAGTGGAAAAAGAATCGTGCCAGAATTGATCCAGAGGGATTTCAATCCCGAGAATGTCTTTCAGGAGGCGAAAAAAATCCTCGAATCTGAAAAGACCAGGTCAGAAATGATAGATCATTTCAAAAAAATAAAAAAAATCCTCGGGGAAAAAATCGCATCTCAGAACGCAGCTCAAGAACTCCATACAATAATTTCTGGGAGCTCTCCCCAAAATACCAACTCTTAATTATTCATAAAATCTGCCGACCTTTTTTAGAGGTTCCCTTATTCTAATTTTAAAACAAATTCAATCCGGTCATACATTTTCAGCCCGTGCTCATCCACGCTTCCCGCTTTTATCTCCAGGACATACATCGCTGGGAATCGAGAAGAGTAGGAAGGGCAGGGATCTTCTTTACACGGGGGGACATTCTGTTCGATGTGGACAATCCGTTTCTCCCGATCCAGCCAGAGGAGATCCAGAGGAATCTTCATGTTCTTCATCCAGATAGAATGGTAATTCGCCTGTTCAAAAACCAGGAGCATCCCCTGATCGGGATCGATTTTTTTGCGTTGCATGAGCCCCAACAGTCTCTCCTCAAGCGTGACGGCTAGCTCGGCCGTGATCGTGTACCCATCGGGAAGAAACATCTTGACGAATCTTGTCCCACGGGTCTGGGCTGAGCATAAAGTCAGGAGGAATACAAAGCCTATAAAAAAGAATCTGTTCACCTTGATCAAAGTGCCGAATCTCGGGACCATTTTCTTGCTTCTATCTTTATTTTTATCCGATTAATGTGTCGAAATCAAGGGGACAAACCGGACCGGAAGGAGTATCTTCTTCTTGTACTTTCTTTTTTCTCTTGTGAGAAGAACAAGTTCCTGAAAAGCAGCGCCCACTGGGATGATCATTTTCCCTCCGATTGTTAGCTGTTCCTGCAGGGCTTTGGGCACTTTCGCAGGCGCAGCCGTAACCATGATCGCATCATAAGGTGCACGCTCTTTCCAGCCCAGAGTGCCATCTCCGATCCTAAAATGAATATTCTTGTACCCGAGTCTTTTCAGCGTGTCCTGCGCTTTTAAAGAGAGGGATTCCAACAGTTCAACGGAGAAAACCTCCTGGATGATCTCAGCCAAAACCGCTGCTTGATAGCCAGAACCGGTTCCCACTTCCAGAATCCGCTCATGGCCTTTAAGCTGAAGGGCCTCTGTCATATAAGCAACGATGTAAGGCTGAGAGATCGTCTGTCCTTCCCCGATGACGAGCGGCTCATCTCGATAGGCGTAGAGTTTCATGTTTTCCGGAACAAACAGATGCCGGGGAACCTTTCTCATGGCTTCCAGAACTTTATCGTCTTTCACTCCTCTGGCTTCGATCTGAGTCTCAACCATTCTTTCTCTTTTTCTGGCGAAATCATGCTTCATTTGAGATCCAAACCTGAACCAGATTCACTGGAAGCGAGAAAAGCACGTCTCATGAGCTACGAGATACGCACCGGATAAATTTTGTGGTCTGTCTATCCCCTTTTTCCTCTTGCTTTTTTTAATGTCCTTTGATGAGAATCCATCAATAGGCCCTGGCAAAATAAACCAGAGTTTCGGACGGTTTCCGGCAGTGAATACACTTCTCCTGTCCCTTTTTCTTTTCCTGTTCGAGAGGGATGACTCGGATGGTCGCCATGGTCTCATCCTTGATTTTCTCTTCACAGTCTGAATCACCACACCAGGATGTCTTGATAAATCCTCGCTTGGACTCCATCACGGCTTTAAACTCCTCGTAGTCTTTCACCTCGTGGGTGTTTTCCTCCTGGAACCGCATAGCCATCTCGAGCATGTTCTTCTGGATATCTTTGAGGATTCCCCTCACTTTTTCATCGAGAGACGCCTGATTCAAGGCCTCTTTAATCCCTGTATCCCTTCGGACAACGATGACCTGTTTCTTTTCTATATCTTTGGGACCGATCTCCATCCTCAGAGGGACTCCTCTCATCTCCCACTCCGAGAACTTCCAGCCAGGCGTAAACTCTTCTCTCTCATCCAGTTTGACTCTAATCCCGCTTGTCTTCAGTTCATCCACGATTTTTTGAGCCACTGGAAGGACATCCTTTTTCCACTCCCCGATGGAAATGGGGATCACAACAACTTGGAAGGGTGCGATTCTGGGTGGGATCTTAAGGCCTGAATCATCGCCATGAGCCATGATCACGGCCCCGACAAGGCGCGTGGATGCTCCCCACGAAGTCTGCCACACATGCTGCAGCTTCTGGTTTCGGTCTTCAAACCTGATGTTAAACACTTTGGAAAAATTCTGACCTAGGTTATGGGATGTTCCCATCTGGAGCGCTTTTCCGTCTGACATCAGCGCTTCGATCGCATAGGTCTTCATTGCTCCAGCAAATTTCTCTCTCTCTGACTTTATCCCTGTTAACACAGGGATAGCGAGCTCTGTCTCCACGAACTCTTTGTAAAGCGAAAGGATCATCAATGTCTCTTCCTGCGCTTCCTCCAAAGTCTCATGAGCTGTATGCCCTTCCTGCCATAGGAATTCTGTCGTCCTCAAAAAAGGTCTTGTGACTTTTTCCCAACGGACGATATTGGCCCACTGGTTGATTAAAACGGGCAAATCTCTCCACGATTTGATCCACTTGGCGTACATGTTGCCGATGATGGCTTCCGAAGTGGGCCGCACCGCCAGCCTCTCTTCCAGCTCTTCTTGCCCTCCATGGGTCACCCAGGCAACTTCAGGCGCGAATCCCTCAAGGTGCTCGGCCTCTTTCTGGAGAAATCCCTCAGGAATGAAAAGAGGAAAGTAAGCATTCACATGGCCGGACTCTTTGATCCGTCTATCGAGAAGACTCTGAATGTTCTCCCAGATCGCAAACCCATACGGCCGGATGATCATCATTCCCTTTATGGGAGCATAATCAGCCAGTTCTGCTTTCTGAATCATTTCGACATACCATCTTGAAAAATCAACACTCTTAGGAGTGATCTTTTTGACAAACCGTTCGTTCTGACTCACTTCTCTCTCCGCAGATTCAATTCTCGGTCATTCTATATACAGCTCTTTTTTTTGTCAAGAAAAGCCATTTTTGTCATCCTCAACAGTGATCGCGGAAATCCCGGCTAACCCCCTGCCGCATGCTTCACCCAGATAAGTGCAAGGTAATCATCAAAGAAAATTAACCGCACATCTAACCTCTTTCGATGAGAAAAAATGTGAAAAAATCACCCAACAAATCATCCATAAAAGCGATTGAACGATTTGAAGCTCTATGACACAATTTGAAACCTGAAAATGAACGCAAAAAAATTACTCAATGAATCCTCCTATCAAAGTGCCTTCAAAGAAGTGGAGAGAGAGCGAATCTTCGAGCTCTCTCTTCCAGCTTTGATAACCGGAATCAATGCGGTCGGGGAGGAATTCCAAGAATACTCGGAACTCATCTCCCTCAGTTCCCAAGAAGCTATTTTTAAGCTCGATTCCAAGGTAATCATCGGCTCAAAACTAAACCTGTCACTGGATATTCCAAAGACTTTATTCCTCGAAAACCAACTCAAAGTCGAGATATCAGGGAACGTCCGTTTTGCTAAAGCCGAACAAAACGACTCAAAACAACAACTGATAATCCTCCGCTTGAACAATATCTATAAGATCAGATCCGTTCCTTTATCAAGAAAGAGCTAATCTCTGCGCCTTTCCTCTTGCATGAGCCTTTCCAAATTTTTGAAAACTAATCACCGAATACAATTAACTGTATTTAGGAGCAGCTCCAGATAAAGTTTGAAAAAGCTGACTTCTTCCAATCTTGCCTTGACAACAAAAATTTCTTTGTATAACATATCCCTGAAATTAAAAGATAATGAAAAACACAAAATCATCCAAGGGGTCACCCAAGAAAAAACCCGCACCCAAAAAAGAAACTGTCAAAACTCCAGAAGACAATAAAATCAGCACCCTCCTCTACTGCACATCGGATCTCATCCTCTCAGGAATTCTAAAGATATTGGACAGAGCTTCTGATATTGAAGTCGTGAACATCGAAAAAAGCACTATCGACTCTTTCATCGAGTCCATTAAAAATCTCAGCCCCAATGTCATCGTTTTTGCCAATTCTGAACCTTTACCCAACATCAGAGAGATCTGCAAAGCCATAATTGAAATCTCAACGACCAAGACTAAATCTCAGCTGCTTCTCCTCGGAAATATTCCCTCTCATGAAGAAGTCGTGGGACTCATGAATGCCGGAGTTAGAGGATATTTTGATCTGAATGATCCATCAGACCAGCTGTCAGACGCAATACGAATCGTGTATAAAGGCGATATCTGGCTTCCCCGTGATAAAATGAGCAGCATCATGGACCGCATCATTTCAGTTGTCGGAAGGGACTTAAAAGAGAAAACACTCGACCAGTTGACACCTACAGAATTTCAGGTTCTCAGACTCATCGGCCAAGGAAAAAGCAACGATGAGATTGCCGATGCTCTTTTCATCAGCAAAAATACCGTCCGGTCCCATATCAAAAGCATCTATGCCAAACTCAACACGCACAGTAGACTTC
The DNA here is from genome assembly GCA_004378665.1 of Candidatus Aminicenantota bacterium. Taxonomy (GTDB): domain Bacteria; phylum Acidobacteriota; class Aminicenantia; order Aminicenantales; family Aminicenantaceae; genus SOIA01. Next base: position 2,772 of record SOIA01000213.1, on the reverse strand, counting down.
AGCTCGCTCTTTATGCCATCAATTCTGCCCTATTTTGACCTATCAAGAAACTGAAGAGGTGATCATGACAAAAACCGCGTCATCAAAGAAAACAACTTCAAAAAAAACCGGTCAAAAAAAATCAAAACTTTCTCCATTAAAAGTAAACCGCCGAAGGGAATGGCGGTTTGATTTGCCTCTCTCAGCAAAAATTATTGGAAAACTTCCCAGCGGAAAAAAGTTCAAGGAAAATACAGAGATCGAAAATATCAGCTCGAGTGGAGTCTATTTCTGTCTGGATTCGGGTGTCGTCATCGGCTCGAAACTCAACCTGGTCATCGAAATGCCCAAAGAACTGGGCAAAAAAAAACAAAAGTTAAAGCTCTGTCTTGGAGGTCTGACCGTTCGCTTGGAAGAACTCAATAAAAAGGAGAAAAGACAGGGTGTTGCGATCCGCTTCGAAAAAAGATATGAGATTTTAAGTGAGGATTAAGAAAGAGATACTGTTAGAATATATTTTGCACTGAATTCAATCCACCCAGCAACAAATGATATTTCCTCAGCATAATAAGATTCTTGTGTTCGCTTCTTTCCTATCTTAGATGGAAGCATACTGATGTTGACTGTAGCCCTGACAGGTGGAATCGCTTCAGGAAAATCTGTTATCGCCGACATCCTGAGAGATGTGGGCTGTTACATCCATCACGCCGATAGAATCGCCCATGAATTGATGGAACCGGATAAACCCGCCTGGAAAAAAATAGTCGCTCAATTTGGCAAAAAAATACTGAACGAAGACAAGACAATAAACCGGTCCCGATTAGGGAAAATCATTTTCTCGGATAAGAAAGAACAGCGTTTTCTCAACGAACTTATCCATCCCCTTGTTCATGAAAAGAAAAAAGAGACGATTCAAAAGCTTGAAAAAGAAGGGCGTTTCAATATTTTTGTCTCTGAGGCGGCATTGACCGTTGAGGCCGGGTTCACGGATTTCTTCGATAAAGTCATTGTTGTGTACTGCCGTCAGGATGTCCAAATCAAAAGATTAATGGGAAGAGACCGGATCAGTCATAAAGAGGCTGTTCAGAAATTAGAAAGCCAAATGATGCCGGAAGAAAAGCTGAAATATGCAGATTATATAATCGATACATCTGGAACGCTCCAGGATACAGTGGAGCAAACAGAACGTGTTTACAGAAATTTAGTGATCGACTTTGAAATGAAGCACGCTCCCTAAAAATGGGGTCGCGTCTTACAGCGACTTCAACGATGCGGCTAGAAGTGGGATCAAAAGCTCATGATGGCCGATGAAATAGAATCCTTTCCCTTTTTTCCCATGGGGCCTTTTCACCACATTGTGATGAGGCCTGTAATGGTGGATGAAATCAAAAACAGCGGTGGTAAAATCCTCAAGAGTCTGGCCCCTGTTCCTGACAAAAGATAAAGCTTTGAGAAAAACTTCTGGAAGAACCACTGCTGACCCGATATTCATAAAAATCCCTCCTCCTTCGAGCTTTTCCAATAATGCGCAGAGGAGGAAAAAATCCTTGAGAGAAAGTTCTCCCAAAACATCGCCCCTGGTTTTGGGATGGAAGTGGATCGTATCCGTTCCGATGGCGACGTGGACTGTGACCGGGATGTTCAAATCATACGCAACGGCCAGGAGGCTCATCTGCTTGTAAGGAAAATCAGACGCGGAGACCATCTCTCCCAGAGTCTCACCTAATCCCAGGCCTCTCTCCATTCCCGAATTGATTGATTCATTCAACATCTCAGCTGTTTCGCGTGCCATCCCAAACCGTCCGTCCTTGAGCTGAAGCTCAACATCTTCTGAAGTCTGCCCGGAAAAAGCGACCTCGAAATCATGAATAATTCCAGCGCCGTTAAATGCCAGAGCCGTGATCCATCCTTCTCTCATTAAGTCAATCAGAACCGGGCTCAGTCCGACCTTGATCACATGAGCCCCCAGAGCAAAGATAATGGCTTTATTTTTTTTCTTAGCCTGTCCCAGCAAAGATATGAATTCTTTAAAATCCTTTCCCGCCAGGATATCGGGGAGGCTGTCCACGAACTGTGAAAAAATTTTATTCGGCGCCAAAACAGAAGCAAAATTTTTGGTGTTTACCTTGCTTTTCCTGGAATGAAGAGGATAAGTCTTGAGTTCATCTGGAGAAAGAGGCTTGATCGTGTATTTACTCATGATTCCTGTGTTGTATTGATAAAAAGGGAGGGGTCAAAGGAGGGAATCGCACTTTGACTTATGTGACGTTCTTTAGATCCTGCCCAGGCCTGAATTTAATCCTTTTTCCTTTCTTGATTTTAATCTGTCTCTTTCTCCGAATGTCTCTGCCAAAGCCAGTCTTTTTCTTGACAACTTTGAAGCTTGAAAAACCCCTGATTTCAATCTTCTCTTCATCGGCCAGAGCTTCTTTGAGGGAAGAGAGAATTGCCTCAACGATCAGCAATGATTTTGCCCTGTTGAATTCGGACTTCTTTTCGATTGCGAGGGCGATATCATTCTTAATCATCGAAGCTTCCTTATTGCTAATAGACTAATTATAAATAATTTATTGAAGATAAAATGTCAAGATAAATTATTAATTTGTCAACGCAAAGCAAAAACTTCCGGTTTTGTGCAAAGCAAAAATTTCCGGTTTAGTTTCCATCTAAGCGACTCTTTCTAGGTAGCAATTATGATGGAGGGAGGGCTGTTGCCAATGAAAAATCCTCATCTTGAATCTCAAGCCATCCCTTGCATATAAGCAGGGGCGATTTTATCCGAAAAAGACACAA
>SOIA01000231.1 GCA_004378665.1 Candidatus Aminicenantota bacterium | reverse complement strand
CACTTTTTACCAAACCGATTCAGATTAAAATGTCGTCTGTCCAGCCCAGTTTGACCAGGTCGATCTTGTTCAAATCACTGTTCCCCAGTCCGTATTTCACTTCGGCATCCCGGATATGTCTGGGCACAGGAGGAACAGCTTTATCTTTTCCGAGCTGTTCTGTGCGTTTGGCCATGATGAGCTTTAAACCGACCGCATCCACCGCCACCGGGTCCTGCCCGACGATGAGTCCCTTATAGCTCCAGATATAACGGCGGCTGAAATGATGGGGTCCGCGGCCGTGATACTGGGGAGTGAGCGCACAGAGTATATTCAGCCTCGTCTTCCCTTTGACCTGGGGTAAAGAGAAAAGTGAACCGAGAGCGGAGCAGCTGTTCGGATGCAAGGCGGATTGAGATTTAGCGAACATGATGTAGTTCTTCATACAGCCGCTGACACCAGCCAGATAGTGAGTCCGGAGAGGCCGGACATTGATCAGGGATGTCGCTTTTATAAATAAGGGATTGGTCCGCACATTGTGGTCATCGAGACCGATGTCCTCTTCCTTCACTCCGACATCGATCAGCCGGCGTTTGATCGCCTTCTCAGCCTCTGGAGGCGTGGGAAGATAAGACCAGACATTTGTCTTAATCCCCACGACTTCGCCCGGCTGGATGATGTGCTTGAACGCCTCGACCGGGTCATTCTTATCAAACAGGGCCATGACCGCCTCGTCCAGCATCTTCTGGACGACTTCACCGTTGATCACGGAATTTTCATCCAGAGCATCCTGATGACGGATGAGAATGACCTTTGATTTTTTCAGCTGCTGGGCAGGAAGCCCCAATGCGGCTCCTAACACCGCGAACGTACTCCCTCTTATAAAATCCCTTCGAGTTATCACTTTTTTCATGGTCAAGTCACCTTTCGTCAAATCTTGTTGTCGCTTGAAATTCTGACTGCACAATCTATTGAATCCTTTAATCTTTCCTCTTAGCTCTGAATTTTGGAATCATGATTTTCATCCTGGAAAAGACATCTCTCCGATTTCAGAAAAATAGCACAATCCCGCTGTTTTGTCGAACCAATAGGGGTCGCAATAATATGATGAACTTGCTAGAATGAAACGCTTAACGGAAACTCTAATGCCAAATAACAGGTTTTATTTAGTAAGCAGATGAGCATGACAAACAACGCTTCAGAAAACGGTTTGCAGAGAAAACTCGGACTTTTCCCGGTCACCAACATCGTCATCGCCAACATGATCGGTGCCGGGATCTTCACCACTTCCGGACTCCTGATGGGAGACCTCCGCAATCCATCCCTGATGGTTACTCTGTGGATAGTCGGAGGGATCATCGCGCTCTGCGGAGCCTTATGTTACAGCGAACTCGGCGCTGCCATTCCCCAGGCTGGAGGGGAATACATCTATCTTTCAAAACTCTATCATCCACTTCTCGGTTTTCTCAGCGGTTGGGTCTCCTTTTTTGTCGGTTTTTCCGCTCCGATCGCGGCATCTGCCATCGGGTTTTCCGAATACATGAGCAGGGCCTTTCCCTGGATTCTGAGATGGGGAATATTGGATCCTTCGCTTGAAGAGGTGATCCTCAAGAAGTTTTATGCCATCCTGATTATTGTCGTTTTCACTCTGATTCATCTCAGAGGAATTGTGTTCGGTTCCCAAGTTCAAAATATTCTGACCGTGTTGAAAGTGGCTTTAATCGTCGGGCTGATTTTTATCGGGTTTGCCTTAGGAAGCGGCAGCTTCGAGCACTTTTCTCATGGATTGGACTTCAGCTTTAACTTCGGCGGGTGGAAGATCATCGGGCTCTCTCTGATGTGGATCATGTTTTCCTACAGCGGGTGGAACGCATCCTCTTACATCGGGTCGGAGATAAAGAATCCGAAAAAGAACTTTCCTCTTTCCTTACTCGTCGGAACCGGCATCGTCATCCTGCTCTATTTCGGACTGAATCTCTTCTTTGTCTACTCCATCCCACCCGAGGATATGCAAGGAGTCATCTCGATCGGAGGCCTTGCCGTCGGGAATTCATTCGGGAAGTCCTTCGAGAGTCTTTTTTCAACCCTCATCGCCTTCGCTTTATTCTCCTCCTTGAGCGCATTCATCATCCTGGGTCCCCGGGTGTATTTCTCTATGGCCAAGGATGGATATTTCTTCAAGTTCGCCTCAAAGGTCAACGGGACTCATCATGTCCCTTACAAATCCATCATTCTCCAGGGCATCATCGCGGGCATCATCGTGCTCGCCGGCACCCTCGATCAGATCTTCACCTTCATGGGTTTTTCACTCGGTATATTTCCGATCCTGGCGGTCATCGGAGTGTTCAAGCTCAGGCGCATGAAGAAGAGCGAATACAAGATGCCCGGATTCCCGGTCGTTCCGGCCATTTACATCCTGGCGGGCGTGACGATCCTGGTCCTTGGATTCCTGGAGCGGCCCATCCCTTCCTCGATCGCCATTTTGACTGTCGTTGTGGGAATTCCCGCGTATTATGTGTTTAAGAAGAAATATAGAACAAAGGAAAAGACTCTTAGTCCTTCGCTTTAGGCCAGTCTCTTATGATCTTTAAAAATGGAAACCTGCCCCCTATTTTTTGGGAAAGCCCAGACGGGCTGATTTAATCTTCTATCAGGAGCTACTTTGATAGCGGGCATGTTCTGACTGAAGGGCGGCTAAAAACTCTTCCGGTCTCTGGGAACCGATCAGTATCCGCTTTCCGTCTGTCAACACAAGCTGCACACCGCGGTTGCCGCCGACATTGTAGGCCTTTCCCTGCGGGCCGTAACGGATTCCCCAGCCTCCGTACTCCCTGATAGCATTGTACTTCCGCGCTTCGAACGACTTCAATTCCTCAAAGGGAATTTTACGGTAAGAAAAATGGAATGGGAAGAAGCGAACGTATATCCCGTCACTCCTGACCTCAGTGATCAGCCTGGCAGTGAAAATAAGCGCGGGCAGGCCTATGCCGAACAGGAGCCAGAAAATGATCAAGAGTGTATTGGGTGCTGGTCGGCTGCCGAACGGACGGCGGAGTATGAGCTGCTGGATTGCGGAATACCATATCAACGCGGCAATGCCGAGAACAAGAAACCAGATCCAAACCTGTTGGAACCTTTGCTCTTCACGGAAGGCTGGAGGGGACTGACTTTCTCTGTTCATGATTTCCTCACTTCTTTTTTTCTTTTGGCTCGAATCCGATCCGATCAAAAGGATTGACTACGCTTGTTGTGATGTTCCGCAAATGAGAATTGATCCGCTTTAACCAACGGAAATATATCCCCAGGGCTACAGCATCACCTGGACGGATATCTTTATCTACTTCTTTAATCAAATCATTCAATCTATCATCACAAACATCGTTAACCCATTTATATTCTTCAAGGAGTTTTAAAGCCGAGTTTTTGTCATCGGATTTGAAACAGGAACGTGTTTTATCAAAATTATCTTCCACTGCAGCTTCTACTCGTTGAAGGTCTTTCTCGAATCTTCCTCCCTTGAGTTTGCCTGGATGATCTATCGCCAGCTCAACAATATTTTTCGTGTAATCACCAATGCGTTCAATATCGATGACAATACTCACGAGGATCAAACCTGAGGGGAGATTTTCTGTTCCACCGACTACCAGCTGGTTAAACACATTTCGACGAACTTCCTGCTCGTACTTGTTGATCTCCTGATCTTGATCACGAACATTGACATCCACCTCACTGTCTTCTCGATTCCGCAGGCATTCCTTGGCTTTTGAAAACATTTCCCGTGCCAGGTTTAACATTAAGAAAGACCGTTTGAAGGCCCGGTCCATCAATGTATCCTTTTTAAAAATTGCCAGCCATTTCTTAAACATCGGTAATCCCTCCTAACGGAATAGAGAAATCAATAATATCGGAATAAGGAAAAATACGATCAAGATATATAAAATCGGAATTATCTTTTTTCGTGCAGCCACCTGACCAAATTTCTGGGCAAGTGTT
>SOIA01000211.1 GCA_004378665.1 Candidatus Aminicenantota bacterium | reverse complement strand
CCTTTCTGAAACGAACCTGTTGAGCTAAAAAAAAATTAGAAAAGACCGGAGAAAAGAACATCCGCATGAAAAAGTTTGGATGTGCTCACTCTGGTTCTAAACGGCACGGTTTCTTTAATGGTGAGATAAAACCAGAATTTTTCGAAGAGTCTTAATTTTTTCACATAGTAAAGAGCAGAATCTGTGATGCTGTCCACGAGAATCCTGCCCACCTCTTCGTTTTTATCATTCACAACCACGATCGTGTAGACATCTTTTTGCTCATCCCCCTCTGTGACTGTTTCTTTTTCGAGCATGCCGTATACCTTCCCTCTTTCTTTTCCTTCCCACACATCAGTCTTATCAAAAGAAAGGCCCTCCAGCATCTCAAATCCGTCTCGGGCTTCCAAGTCGAGATAATCGTCAAGAACGACTTCTTCTGTCTTTGTGAAGACATTCCGCCAGCTTCTTCCAGCTTCCTTGACATCGATACTGTTTGCCAGCAAAATGGAGGGTCTTTCCGGCGAAAATTCTCCCGAACCTCTGACTTCTTTGTCCACCAGCGCGCTTGCATCGCCAGAATCGACCTGGCCCTGGACTATGATATCAAATCCCTGCATTTCAGGAACATACAGATACTTCCCAATTCCGATCTTCGCTACACCTTCGAACTCGATGATGTTCTCTCGAACCCCCAACTGCTCCTCAACTCCCTTCTTGCACGCAATGCTTCCCGCTGCGACTAACAGAAAAGCCAAAGCACTCAGGAACAGGAGCCTCGTGAACTTTTCCATATTTCTTTTTCTCTCAGTTGAATTTCCTATCCTTAAAGCCATAACTCATACCTCCATTATTGAGTCATTCGAAAGGGAAATGATGCTTCGGGAATCCATGACCTTCATTTTTCTCGGACAGAAGACTCATTCTCCTTTCACTTTGAGCTAAAATATTTTATACCATTGGACAGACTAAAAGTAAAGAAGAAAGTTCATGGCTCCTGATGGAGAAGGGAACAATAAAAAAGGGGACAGGCTATTTTTTCCTGACCCCTCTTCCCGAGGAAGAACTCGATGAAGAGCTGCGGCTTGAAGATCGACTGGACCTTGAGCCTGAAGACCGGCTGACGCTTGAAGAAGAACTCCTTCCGCTTCGAGACGAGGACACCCTTGACGAGGCGCCTGAGCTCTTTCGGGATGATACGGACCTCGAGCGAGAAGAAGAGGATGAGCTTCGTCTGACCGCAGACCTGGATGCAGAAGACCTTGACGTTCCGATGCGTGCGGAGGACGACCGCCCACTGCTTTGACGAGAAGAAGAGAGGGACGAGGAAGAACGCGAAACCCGATTCCGGGCTGAAGGACTTTCCGCCCTGGATGCGGATGATCTTTTCACGGTCGGGGAACGCGACGGATACGCGGCAGAATTCCGGCTTCTGCGAGAATCAATGTCCGCTTTTAACCTGGACGGATACACTTTCGAGCCAGACTTCCCGACTCGAGCACTCCTCTCTCTCGGAGACGCAGGATTCGAGCGTCCCGAAGAAGAGGCAGCGCTTGAGCGGGACACAGTGCGCCTTCTCGAAGGATAAGTTTTTACGTTCGGCTCAGAAGTTCCGCTTTTCGAGACACGGGATGAGCTTCTGGCGGGAGTTTCAGTTTTCCGGAGAGAGCTGGCCTGCGCTCTCGAAGAGTTCCGTGAATAATTATTCGCACCGGTGATTCTTCTGGGATTTTCCTTCAGACTTTCTCTCTTGACGGTCGAGGAACTCCTGCGGAGAGTCTTAGGAGTCCCCACAGACCCTGTTGACCTCGGTCGAGAGGATAATCTGCTTGTGGAGACATAATTCCTCTCCACGCTTCTCAGGTTATCCCTGGAGAGGACCTTGGCAGCCGTCGAATCCCGGAGCGATGTTGAACCGATACGGGGTCTGACAGAGGGCTGCTTTGCAGAGAGAGATATTTTTCCTATACGGGAAATCCGGTCCTTGTTCAACGCGACACGAGAGATCCGGGGAGCCTGCAACTGATCTTTGCGAACCATGGTCAGAGCACGGGAATGGGCTGGATAATGGCGACCATAATGCCGCCCATAAAAGTAATTGTTCACGATCACAACAGGATGTCCGTAATAACTCAACGGACACCACCCGACATAATGGGAGCCCCAGCACCAGTGAACCCAGGCTGGCCCCCAAACTCTGGTCGGGATCCAGTACCAGCCGAGATTCCATCTCCAGTGCCATCTTCCGTAATGTGTGACACACCATCCCCAGGGGTCGTACGACACCCAGGTCCATCCGATAAAAGGATACCAGCTCCATCGTCCGTAGTAATACGGCCGCCAATCATGACGGACAACATAAGGAACCCAGACATATCCGTAAGGCCGCTCGTTGACCCAACGGCCGTTATCAGCCAGTTCATCCTCGTACTCATTCAGCTCAGAAGGAAGATAATTGGTTTTCGCAGGACGGAGATGGAGGTCATCTCTCTCCTTGTTCCACTCTGAAAAACTGTCATCCAGACGGGCATAAAAGCCGACTGGGTCAGAAGAGAAATGGCCGTTGGAAACGATCAGCTTCTGTTCACTTTCCACAAGAAGGGACCCCTCTTCTCCGGCAGCTTCAACCGCCCCTTCGTAGACCAGGAGTTCTGTTTCCCTGTTTTCTCTGACGTTGAACTTGTAGAGGCCTTCCTCCACCAAGTAAAACGATCCATCCGGAGTATGGACTCCAAAGCTCATATCTTCGTCGATATAACTCATCCTCAGGAATATGCTCCCGGAAAGCAGATTGAGCTTGATTGTGTCATCTCCTCTTCTCGGGAGTCCGACAAAATCAAGCTGAGTGTAGCTGTCGATCCGGATGTAGTTTTTGTGGCCAAAGTGAATTTCTGCCCGGCCTTCCCGCGTCCCCAGTTTGTCTCCCTCGACAACGAGTAAATTGACAACTCCTTCTTCATAACCCATGTCTCCGGCTCTTTCGATGAACACATCTCCTTTAACAAAGCTCAAACGGGCATAGCTGTATCTGTACGCGCTTCCCTCCTCAGAAGAAAAACCAAGGGAAGCCAAAAAAGCGAAACAGGCAATGAAAACACAGAACCTTTTCATTGTTTCCTCCTCTTCCAACCATATAATGGCAAGAAATATGCCAACTCATCCTTACCCTGGAAACGAGGAAAGCGGACGCCCTTATCCTGTCCTTGATTCAGGACAGATGCGCATAAATGGGGTCAGGTCTCAATCCACGATCTAATCGGCAAAAGAGGTGTCCCCTTGGGGAACGTCCCCCTCTTTATCTAAAAAAAAGCCCGATCACAGGGATCGGGCCAATCCTGTTTTTTGAATCTACTTGACCGGAATCTTCTTCCAGCCGCTCAAATCACCACCACCACCTGCGAAACATGAACCGGCGGCCTCCAAAACGAGCGCCTCCTCTCCTGTCGAAACTCATCCTTCCCCGGTGGGAGAAATGTCCGTGTCTGGCAAATCCTCTTCCTCCCATGATCCGGCCTCTCATCAGATTTTTTCTCTGGCCGATTCTTTTCCTGAAGCTATCCAGTTTCTCCAGTTGTTCAGGAGTCAGCATCTTCCTGAATTCCTTTCTTCCTTGGAGAGAGTCTCCGAACCGGTCAGCGCGAAGCTTGGACATCTGATCGTAGAGTTTCAATATCTCTTTCTCGTTGGCTTCAGGATCCTGCATCATTTCTCTCATTTCGAGCTGCACCTTCCGCATGCTCTCGAAGCGTGCCTTCTGCTTTTCTCTTGCGGATTTCATGAACTCTTCTAACTTCGCTTTCTGTTCTGGAGTCAGTTCAAGAAAATCCCTCTGAGTCCGGGCAGGTCTTACCTTAACTTCTTCTTCTGGTCCATCCGATACCTGTCCGAGTGCAACAGAAGGGAAGAGAGTCATGCTCAGGAAAAAAGCCAATGCTGTTAAGCTGATGTATTTTTTCATCTCGAACCTCCTTAATTTATTTTTTCGATTGATTAGACAACGACAAACAGGCAATCCTTTGTGAATATATT
>SOIA01000193.1 GCA_004378665.1 Candidatus Aminicenantota bacterium | reverse complement strand
AGAATTGTTGTCCCCGCGGCTATCTTATTTGTGGGAATCAATTGGCTCTTGGAATTTGTCTTCAACATCAAAATATTCTGATAAATTTAAAAAGTAAGCACATAACTTAATGCTCCAGCAAATTGTCTCTTTTTTCAGCCCTTGACCTTGCTGTTTTTCGTGTTATATATCCATCCATAGATGTCAAAGGCAGGAATTTGCATAAATTTGAGCTGAATTAGTGATGAGCCCAAAAAGGAAATTCTTATGATTAAAATCCATATCTATTTTGTAGGTGTGGATAAACGTTCTTAGGCGGACGCAGCGATCTTTGTCTTGAATACTTTTTATTAGGGATTATGTTTTATTAATTTCTTTGATCGCCCAATCGGCGGCTCTTTTTATGACATTTCTTGGAGATTCCATTTTTGCGGCCTCTTTGAGGAAAGACAGGTGCGAGCGGTCACCGCATTTTCCGATGGCTCTTAATGCTTCAGCTTGAGCAAGATAACTGTCATCTTCTTTAAACTGTTTCTTGAACAGAGAGACCAGTTCCGGTTCTTCATAATTTCCGAGGATTCCTAAGGCAGCCACTCTGACCTTTGAATTTTCATCTTCGCATTTCTCCTTGAACAAGCTGAGATGCTCTCTTTTTTTGAGCGTTCCTAGAGTTTCGATTGCACTTCGCCGTACAGCCCAGAATTCATCATTTTGGGCTCTATCCTTGAGGCCTCTCATTGCCATGGGATCGTCTTGAAATTCTGCGAGCTCTGATGCTGCCCAACTCCTCCCTATGACATCATCGTTTTTGAGCTGGTACAGAAGCTCTTCCAGATTTTTTTCAAACGTCCATTCCTTCAAAAGATAATTTCCTTCGTCAAACCTGACCAAAAGAGGCTTTTTATCAACCGAGAATTCAAAAGCTTGCTCTTTGTGTTTTATCCACACTTTTTCGGATATTTTTTTTTCTGGAGTGGTGATTCCGATGATTACAGGAATCGTGTAAATCGGTATCCCTTGGGATGTATCCTGAGTTTGAACGACTTTCAATTTGATCTTTTGACTCTGTTCATCCCAGGTGTAGCTGATTTTAAAAAACGGATGGCCGGGCTTAAAAATAAACTGTTCGAAAAACCAGTCCAGGTTCTGTCCGGTTACATCTTTAATAGCAGTCATGAAGTCATGAGTGTCGACTGCCTGAAACTCGTGTTTGTGCAGGAAGTGCTTGAGAGTCCTGAAAAATGGTTTGTCTCCCATGACAAACCGGAGCATATGAAGAACAGCTGCACCTTTAGGATAGGTGTGACTGTCAAAATTATCTTGAGGACGGTTATACCTGTCGAAAACAACCGGACGTATGTATCTTGTATGCGCTTCCTGCAAATACCGGTTCTTTTTTCGCAGCAGCTCATAGGCGCCCTCATCTTCTCCTTTATCGTGCCGCGTGTAGAGATAGTCGGAGTACGTGCCGAAGCTTTCGTTCAGCCAGGTTTGGGACCAGGTCCTTAAGGTGATGAGATCTCCCCACCATTGGTGTGCTACCTCATGGGCAATGATTCTCTCCCATGAAAAATCCTGTTCCGCCCGCTTATCATGAATAACTCCTTGACCGAGAACTGTGGCTGTTGTGTTCTCTGCGCCGCCTCCCATCCGGGGAGAAGTGACCTGCGCGTATTGCGCCCAGGGGTATTCATAGCCGAACAGTCTGCTGAAGTAATCAATCATATGAGGCGTTTTCTTGAAGATCCATTTCGCATCTTCCACGTCCTTCTCATAGACCCAGTAGGTGACTGGAAGCGAGCCAAGAGAATCCTCTATGACAGCAAACGGACCGATAGCCAGCATGAAGAGATAGGTGGAATGGGGAAGCTCCTGTGACCAATGATAAGTTTTCGTGCCATTTTTTTTGTCTTCTTTGACACTGACCAGCTTACCGTTGGAGAGCACCTTGTATTTATTCTTGACGGTGATGATCATCTCATTGGTCACCTTGTCATGAGGAAAATCATAACTGGGAAACCAGTGACGAGCCCTGTCCGGCCAGGATACTGTCGATACCATAATGGGATTGGTAGGGCTTTCCTCATCAAAGAACAGGCCGACCTTTGGGTCTGTCGCATGGTATTTGACGGTGAATGTCACTGTCTCGCCGTATTCATAAGCTTTCGAGAGATGCACTATGATAAGTTTATCCGTTTGTGTGAATTGAAGGGGCATATTCTCAGAGTTCGTAACAGCGGCAACAACAAGCTCCTCTGCGTCCAGCAGACATTCCTTGAAATCATCTCTTAAGGGAGTCAGAGTGATTTGGTTTTCTCCCTCAAAATATTTTTTATCCAGGTCAAAAGTCAGAGCAATTCGGTAATGTTTGGCATCGTAATCCCGGCTCCTTTCATACTGGAGAGGCCGCTTGTAGACATTAACTTTTTGTGCAAATAAAACAAAAAACAGAGAAAGCAGGAAGGATAGAATCGCGACAAATTTTTTCATGATGAAACTCCTTAAAAACTTTTATTTCTTTTTCATCAAAGCCTCGACCTCAGCCAGAGACCTGGGAATCCCATGTGAGAGATTCTCATACCCGTTTTCCGTGATCACCACTGTGTCCTCAAGACGGATTCCCATTTCTTGGTCAGGATAAGGCAGGTTGATGTCACAGGCAAAGACAAATCCTGGACGCAAGACTTCATCCGGGCCGGCAAAGGTTCCCATGGGATCATGGGTGGCCATACCGATAGAATGGTTGTACCCACCATACCGAATCAATCCTTTGAATTTTGGATTTTCGGCGTCATACCCGTTTTCTACCAAGAATTGCTTCACTTTCTCCCCCACATCCCTGAACGTGATACCAGGCCTGTAATTGTCCAGGCAGGTTTTCCGGATCCCGTAGGACATTTCATATATTTTTTTTTGCTTTGGCGAGAACTTTCCGTTGGCTGGGAAGGTGGAAGAAATATCCGCATGGTAATAGCTGTAGTCAGGACCTGCATCCAGGATGATGAAATCACCGTTTTCGAAAATCCGGTCATGCTTGTGATAATGGCCAAAAGCATGATTGGGTCCGGACATCAAAATGACATAGAAAGCCAGATCCTGGGCTTTTTCCTTCTTGCAGACATATTCAAACAGGGCGGCCAGTTCTTTCTCTGAGGCTCCAGGACGTGTGGCTTTCATCAAGGCGATATGTGCTTTGACTCCGATTTGAGCCGCTTTGCGCAAGTGTTCAATTTCTGCGGGAGACTTGATTTTTCTAAGGTCCCAAATCAGAGGGGAACAGTCTTTGACCGCAATATGAGGAAATTTCTCTTTCAGTCGCTTCACAAATTGAAGTTCACGTGTCAGCCTTCCATCCCACATATTCATCGTCATTGTCTTCTGCAAAGCTCTGAATTTTTCATTGCTGTTTTCCCGGCTCAGTTCTTCCGGTCTGAACATCGTATAAAAGACATCAGTCTGCAGACTCAGCCTTGAAAGTGTGGAGGACAAGCGTTCGATGGGTAAAACCCTGTTGATCCCGGTCACCTCCTCAGGTGTGCGAACGAGTTCAACAGAGATGCCCTCTCCTCGGGCCTCCCTCTCGTTGATCGAGAAGAAAAGAGTGCTCTGTTTCCTGATTCCGTCCATGATCAGGACAGCATTCGGAATTTCCACACCGCAGAAATAGTAAAAGTCATTGTTTTGATAGAATTGAATATCCGATGCTGGAGTTGTTGCACCGAGAATGACCGCCACACAATCAGGTATCTTTTCCATGAATTTAGCCCGCCTGGCTGCATACTCGGATTTGTCAAATCCCTGCTCTGCACAAGGAATCTGAATAGAAATAAACAGGAGCGAAACCATTATTGAAATCGGGATCATTTTTTTCATCGTTTACCTCCAGTAATAAAGGATAATCATTCCTATGGCGCGAATAACCGCTCAATTGATGTCATTCGTGTCCCATAATAGTATAAAATTATGATTAAATTAATAAAAAATTGTGAAAGTTACAATTGTATTTTTCGATTGAGAGGAAATTCCCCA
>SOIA01000192.1 GCA_004378665.1 Candidatus Aminicenantota bacterium | reverse complement strand
ATGAACTGCATCTCTTTTTTTGTCTTGCTTGGAATATCCACCATATCTTTCTTGTTCGGCAGGGGAAGAATCATTCTCTTCACTCCCGCCCTTTGGGCCGCAAGAACTTTCTCCTTCACTCCTCCGACAGGCAGCACATGCCCCCTTAAAGTGATCTCTCCTGTCATCGCCACATCCCTTTTCACCTTGAAATCCAAACAGACTGAAATCAGCGAAGTGGCGATGGTGACTCCGGCTGATGGGCCATCTTTGGGAATGGCTCCTTCAGGGATATGAATATGAAAATCATTCTTCGAAAATATCTGGCTATCAATGCCTAATTGTGCGGCATAGGCTCGGGAATAACTCAAGGCAGCCTGGGCGGACTCCTTCATCACGTCCCCTAAAGAGCCCGTCAGAGACAGATTCCCCTTGCCACTCATTTTGATGGTTTCAACGAAAAGCATCTCTCCTCCCGTGGCTGTCCAGGCCACTCCTGTTGCCACGCCAACCCGGTCTTTCTGCAGAAGTTGATCTTTAAAGATCTTTGGAGGCCCAAGATGCTTTTCAATACTATGGGATGTAATCTTTGTCGGCGCCTTCCTTCCCTCCGCAACTTTTCGTGCCACTTTCCGGCACACGGACGCGATCTCTCTTTCAAGGTTCCTGACTCCGGCTTCCCTTGTATACAGAGAGATGATCTTCTTCACGGCTCCTCTTGTAAAAGAGATTATCTCTTCAGTCAACGCATGTTCTTTGATCTGCTTCGGGACCAGATGGCGGAGTGCAATCTGTAATTTTTCTTCTTCTGTATAACCGGGAAGACGGAGAACCTCCATCCTGTCTCGGAAAGCGGGCTGGATCGGGTCGAGAAGGTTGGCAGTGGTGATGAACATCACCTTGGAAAGGTCATACGGAACACCGAGGTAATGGTCCCTGAAAGAATAATTCTGTTCCGGGTCCAGCACCTCGAGCAGGGCCGACGAGGGATCGCCTCTGAAATCGGCTCCGATCTTATCGACTTCATCCATCATGAACACAGGATTTTCCGATTTGCAGCGTCTCAATCCCTGGATGATCTTCCCAGGTAGGGCGCCGACATACGTCCTTCTGTGTCCTCGAATCTCTGCTTCATCTCGGACTCCCCCCAGAGAGATCCGGATGAACTTTCTGCCCAGTGCTCTTGCGATCGAGCGGCCGAGCGAAGTCTTCCCAACTCCGGGTGGACCGACAAAACAGAGAATTGGCCCTTTTATTTTTTTTGAGAGCTTCCTGACTCCCAGATATTCGATTATCCTCTCCTTGACCTTGTCGAGACCATAATGGTCTTCATCAAGAATTCTCATGGCTCCTTTAAGGTCCAGGTTGTCGACCGTGCTCTTATTCCAGGGAAGATCAAACATCCAATCCAGATAATTCCGGACGACGGCTGTTTCGGCAGACTCCGGATGCATCTGGGAGAGACGTTTGATCTGTTTATCAAGCTCATCCTTGACTTCCTGGGAGACTTTGAGCTTCGCAAGGGCTTCTGTGTAGACTTCGATTTCTTCTTGAATCTCAGATCCCTCTCCCAGCTCTTTCTGAATCGCTTTTAACTGCTGCCTGAGAAAGTACTGTTTCTGAAGCTTATCCATTTCCCCTTTGGCCTCAATGCTGATCTTCAACTGGACATCCAGAAGTTCAAGCTCTTTTGTCAGCAGCTCATAGGTTTTTTTCAGCCTTTGAAAAGGATCTTCGATCTCTAAAATGCGCTGGGCTTCATTGACTTTGAGTTCCAGGTTGGCAGCGGTTAAATCGGCCAGTCTCCCCGGCTCATCGATGTTGGCCGATAGGATCATCACTTCAGGAGGAATGTCCTTTCCCAGAGAGGAGGCTTTTTCCAATCCAGTACGAGTGTTCCGGACAAGGGCCTCAATCTCGATGGATTTCTCCGCCTCTTCGGGTTCAGGAATGACCTTGACCTCCGCAGTGTAGAAAGGTTTCATCTCATCCAAATTCTCTATTCTTGCCCGGACAAGACCCTGGGCCAGGATTCTCATTCGTCCATCGGGAAGCTTCAGCATCCGCATGATCAACGCGACGGTCCCCACATCATAGATATCTCTCCTCTTTGGCTCTTCGATTTCCATGTTTTTCTGCGTGAGGAGGAGAATCATCCGATTTGAAGAAAGAGAATAATCAATCGCATTTTTGGATTTCTCCCGTCCGACGAACAGCGGAATCACCATATAAGGAAAAACCACGATATCTCTCAGCATAAGAATCGGCAGCTCTTTGGGAACATGGAGTTTTTTATCTCGATCTTCTAATACATCCTCGTAAAGCTCTTGCTCATCGCTATCTTTCTTAGCCATGGCTTTCCTCCAAAATTATTCTTTCGCTTTCTGGATCTTCAAAACGTGTTCCTTCGGTCTTTCCCGTCTATGCTTTTTCAAAGTTACGGTTAATATCCCATCCCCCAGACTGGCGGCTGCCTTCTCGGGTTCAACAGATGCCTACCGTTCTTTGAGAAGAGATTCGAGCTCCTGCTTGAATTCGGCCACATCCTTGAACTCGCGGTAGACGGACGCGAATCGGACATAAGCGACTTTGTCTAACGCTTTAAGTCTTCTCATCACAATCTGTCCTATCTTGGATGCGTTCAATTCCTTGTCGTTACGATCCTGGAGCTTGGTTTCCACATCTTCAACAATCTCTTCCAGCTTTGCCAGAGGCACAGGCCTTTTCTCGCAGGCTTTCAACAAACCCCGCAGGAGCTTCTGGCTGTCAAAGGGCTGTCTTCTTCCATCCTTCTTGACGACCATATAAGCGATTTCTTCGATTTTCTCGTATGTGGTGAATCGTCTCTCGCAGGAGAGACATTCCCTGCGGCGGCGCACACGCAGGCCATTTTTACTTTCACGGGAATCAATGACCTTGCTCTGAGGATGGTCGCAGTACGGACATCTCATTGTTTAGCATCCTCCCCTAATTTCTTCAATTGAAGCAGCGAGAGTCCTTCTTTCCACAATATAACATAACCCACCAGGCAAGTCACCACGACCTGGATCGCATGGACAACGATCGTCATTCCAACAGCAAGATTTGTATTAATATCAAAAAGAGAAGTCAAACCCTCCCTGCTGAACAGATGGAATCCCCCTGTCATCCCGGGAGTGGGGATCGAGGCTCCTATCAGCACAAAAAACACGTAGGGGCACATCAAAAAGAAAGGAACAGAAATCTTATAGGCAAAGAAAAAGAGCCAGTAATAAAAAATGATGCCGATCCACACAACAAAGGAAAGCAGTATATAGACAAGAAGGTTTCCGACAGAATGAAAGAATTTAAGCCCCTGTAAGAAACCCTTAGACATTTTCAGGATCCTCTGTGATACCTTCTCTGGTAGAGGCCTCAATAAAGAAGAAATGACGGACAGAGCCTTTTCCCTGAAAAAATAAAGAGAGAGGATCAGGACAAGAAGAAACGTCGCAAACGCCACTCCGATAATGCCCCACAGCTGGAGATTCGAATAGGTTTCCTCCTTCCCCACAAAAAAAGATGAGTACAGAGGTTTGGCCAGAAGAAAAATCCCGAGCAAAAAACACATCGTGAACATGTCAAAAATTCTCTCGACAACGACGGTGCCAATGGCGAATCCTTTGCTCATCTTTTCCTTCTGCGCCAGGTAGAGGGGCCTGACCAGCTCCCCTATTCTCCCTGGAAAAAGAAGCGTCACTGTGAATCCAATAGAAACGCTCGCAAACATATTGTAAAATTTCACATCTTTTTTCTCGTGTATCAGGAGAAACCTCCAACGGAACGACCGAGTCAGGAGATGGACGGGGACAAGGACAATCATGAGGATAAAAAATTTCAGGTCGACATCGGTCAAATAACCCAAGACTTCCTTCCAGTTCACGCTGCGGAAGAAAATGAACAGGAAAACCAGAGTGAGGAGGAAGACAATTCCCAACCGAACGACGTTTTTTCTCATGATGAATCGCAATCTTATCATCGGAAATATACCAAGTCAATCTTGGGGACATCATACTTAATTCCACACCTTTTA
>SOIA01000330.1 GCA_004378665.1 Candidatus Aminicenantota bacterium | reverse complement strand
TAGAAGGATTGGTGTTCTGTTCGTTTGATGATCTCGTTCTGCAGGTCGACACTGACGTCCACGAAGTAATCACTGTAGCCAGCGACCCGGACGATCAGGTCCCGGTATTTTTCAGGATGCTTCTGTGCTTCACGAAGAGTGTCAGCGCTGACAACATTGAGCTGGATATGATGGCCGTCCAGCCTGAAATAGGATCTTATGAGATGGGCGAGTTTGTCGATTCCCTCTTCATCCGCTAAAAGATGAGGAGTGAATTTCTGGTTGAGAAGCGTCCCTCCTGTCCGGAGATGGTCTATCTTGGCGGCAGACTGAATCACTGCTGTGGGCCCTTTCCGGTCAGAGCCCTGGACCGGAGAGATTCCCTCGGACAGAGGCTCTGCGGCTTTTCTTCCGTCCGGCATGGCTCCGACCATTTTCCCGAAATAGATATGAACCGTTGTGGGCAGAAGATTGATCTGGTAGAATCCTCCTTTTGTGTTCGGCCTTCCGTTGACTGCCTCATAATAAGCATCGAAGATCGACCTCGTGATCTCATCCGCGTAATCATCATCATTCCCGTATTTGGGGGATTTGTTCAGGAATCTCTGGCGCAGCGGCTCATTGCCTTTGAAGTTGTCTTTCAGCGCCTTCAAAAGGCCATTCATGCTGATGTGCTTCTGATCGAAGACATTGTGTTTTACCGAGGCGAGCACATCGGTCATCGTCCCCATGCCTACGCCTTGAATATAAGAAGTGTTGTAGCGGGCCCCACCATCATGGTAGTCCTTCCCGTTAGCTATGCAGTCATCGATGAGAATGGAGAGGAAAGGAGTGGGCAGGTATTCGGCATACAGCCTCTCGATGATATTGCTCCCTTCGACCTTGATGTCCACAAAATGGCGGACCTGCTTCTGGAATGCTTCGAAAAGCTCCTCGAACGACTGGAATGATGCCGGATCGCCTGTCCTCAACCCGATCTCTTTCCCTGATCGGGGGTCGATCCCGTTGTTCAGGGTGATCTCAAAAACCTTAGTGAGATTGAAATACCCAGTCAGGTTATAGTTCTCTTTTCCAAAAGCCCCTGTCTCGACACAGCCGCTGGCTCCGCCGTTTCGTGCGTCTTCGATGGACTTGCCCTGCCTCACCAGCTCCTGGACGATGGCGTCCGTGTTGAATACGGACGGCTGTCCAAAGCCTGTCTTGATAATTCTCAATGCTCGTTTGAGGAAGCTGTCGGGTGTTTTTTTGCTGATCTGGACCATGGAACTCGGCTGGAGAATTCTCATTTCCTCGACGACATCGAGAATCAGGAAAGACAGCTCGTTCACAGCATCCGAGCCATCGGACTTGACTCCACCCGTGTTGATCAGAGCGAAATCCGTGTAAGTGCCGCTCTCTTCAGCGGTCACGCCGACTTTCGGAGGTGCAGGCTGGTTGTTGAACTTGACCCAGAATGCCTGCAAAAGCTCTTTCGCCTTCTCTCTGCTCAAAGTTCTCTTCTCCAGTCCTTTATTGTAAAAAGGATAGAGATGCTGATCCAGACGTCCCGGATTGAACGAATCCCAGGTGTTGAACTCGATGATCACTCCGAGATGCACGAACCAGTAGTACTGCAAAGCCTCCCAGAAATCCTTCGGCGCATGGGCCGGCACGCGGGAACAGTTGCGGGCGATTCTCTCCAGCTCTTTCTTTCTCTTCGGGTCTTTTTCCTTTTCCGCCAGTTCTCTCGCTTTCTCCGCATGACGCTCGGCATACATGATCAACGCGTCAGCGCAGATGGCCATGGCCTTCAGTTCTTCTCTCTTTTTATACGCTTCCGGATCTTTCAAGAAATCCAGGTTCTGGATGCTGCACTCGATGTCGCGATTAAAATCCAGGAATCCCTTTTTGTAGATCTTATCGTCCAGAACCGTGTGCCCCGGCGCTCTCTGCTCCATGAACTCCGTGAAGATTCCCGCCTCGAATGCATCCTTCCACTCTTTCGACACTTCTCTGAAGATCCTGTCTCTGATGGACCTCCCCCTCCAGAAGGGGATGATCTCTTCTTTGTAGAGTTTTTTTGTCTTCTCGTCGACGGAAAAGGACGTCTTTTCTCGTGTATCCAGAATCCTGAGATCCTTGAGGCTGTGTGCAGTGACCTCAGGATAAGTCGGTGTCGCCTTAGGAGCCGGACCCCGTTCTCCCACGATGAGCTCTCCTGGATTGATGCACACAGTTTTGTGCTCGAGAATATATTTGAAAAGCAATGCTCTCTGAACAGGAACAGAGAACTTTTCCACTCCCGAGCTCTTATAAAAGTCCGTGACCAGTTTGGCTCTCTCCGGAGTCATGCGCGGCTTGGCACTCAGGCTCTGTTCTCTTAATTTTTTTATCCTTTGGTTCATGGCTTATCCTCCTGTTTTGACCGAAAAGCCGGCTTCGATCAAAATCTTCTCGATCTCATCAATCCTCTTTCCTGAAGGGGGCTGGAATGTTTTCAAGGAGTCTTCCTTTCTGAGATTCCTGTATTTCTCGCATCCTCCGCTGTGATAGGGCAAGAGACTGATGTGTTTTATGTTCTTCAAACTCCGAAGATACTCAGTCAATAACTGGATGCTTTGATCATCATCATTGACTCCTGATATCAGGGGAATCCGGACAGCGACTGGTTTTCCTCTCTCTGTGAGTTCCCGCAGGTTCTCCAGGATAATCCTGTTGGATACTCCGGTGTATTCCTTGTGTTTTTCATCATCCATGATCTTGAGGTCATACAGAAACAGATCCACCTGATCGCTGACTCTCTCTAAATCCTTGAAGGAGACAAAACCTGAAGTGTCCAGAGTGACATGTATATTTCTTTTCTTTATCTCTGGGAGGAGCGCCAGTAAAAAATCAAGCTGCATCAACGGTTCCCCTCCGGAGAAAGTGATTCCTCCCCCTGACTCATCAAAGAACACGCGGTCTCTCTCCATCTCTACCAGGGCTTCTGCGACCGTGACCTCCCGTCCGACTATCTCAAGGGCTTCGTAAACGCATGCGTCCTCGCATTTTCCGCAAAAATCACATTTCTCTCTATCAATCTCTATCGAGTTCCCATCCTTTGATATTGCTCCCTGGGGACACGCGGAAACACAGGCGTCGCAATCCTCTGCACACCGTTTCTGCCTCACGAAGATCTCAGGACCGGGCTCGATCCCCTCCGGATTCTGGCACCACTGACACTGAAGAGGACAGCCCTTGAGAAAAACGGTGGTCCGGATTCCAGGTCCGTCATGGATCGCGTAGCGCTTGACGTCAAAAATTATGCCTTTCATCATCTCCGATGCCTATTTCTTCGATAATGCAGTTGCGTGTGTGTAATAATCCTTTATGAATCTCTCCTGGACCTTGAAAGACCAGTGGACATCTCTGATAAAACTCGCCGCGTCCTTCCGCCGGCCCTGGGCAATCAGCTTCACCAATTCTTTGTGTTCTCTAATGGATGACATCTCCCATGTTTTCACGAAACCCCGTTGGCGGGGAAAATCGTAGAGTCTTTTCTTGAGGTTATTCACGATCCTCACCAGATTGCTGTTCTTGCACAAATCCAGAAAAGAGTTGTGGAATTTGAGGTTTTTCTTGTAATAGAGATTGAAATTATCCTGATTGATGGCGTCTTCCATATCGCTGTTGAGCGCGCGCAATTTATCGATATCTTCCTTTTTTAGCCTGTCAAAGGCGGTTAATAAAGCCGCGCTCTCCAGGGCTCCGATGATCGCGTAGTATTCCTTGATATCCTGGAGCGTGAGCTGATTCACGACCACACCTCGCCGGGGAAGGATGGACACGAAGCTCTCCATCTCGAGCTGAAGCAGTGCATCTCTTAAAGGCGTTTTGCTCACTCCCAATTTTTGACTGGTCTCATTCATATTGATGGTTGCGCCGGGACGGATCTTCCCCTTCTGCATCTGGTCTCTCAAGTATTCATAAACCTGATCTTTTAATGATTTGATGTTGAGTATGCTTTTTTCTACCAATTTATCCACCTCTTCTAATATGTGATATATCAGATATCAGAAAGTAATGCAAGTCTTTTTTGAATAAAATT
>SOIA01000179.1 GCA_004378665.1 Candidatus Aminicenantota bacterium | reverse complement strand
CTGAACTGTTATACCATAGGGGCCTCTCTGGTATCGGAGGTGGAATCGGATTGAAGAAGATAAAAGCAGCTGTCATATTGGCGTTCTTCAACTGTATTCTCCTGTGTGTGGGATGGGTTATGGTTTTGTACGCCTACCCGAGGCTGCCCCAAAAAATTCCACTCTGGCTCGATCTTCTCGGACAGCAGCACATCTTTGTGACAAAATCTCCGCTGTTTTTTCTGTATATCCTGGCCCAGACTCTGTTTTTCATCTTTTTTTACTTCTTGGCTCGAAAGATTTCTTCCAGGATTGCGGTCTCCTGGAGAGAGGAATTATTTAAAGAGTATGTGTATTTGACTCTGATATTTTTTAACCTGATTTTTATTCATGTTCAGAGGAGCCTTATTCTTGTGGCCCGCCAGGTCGAGAGAGGCGTTGATAAATTCTATTTTTATTCATTGTTCGGAATTATCCTGATCCTGATCCCGTATTTCCGGATGAGAGTGAGATTATCCCGGAGATGGAAAGAAGAGGAGACGCCCGCTCAGGACAGCCATACAAAACATTGAGATGAGTTCCTATCGGTATGGATTGAGATAGCCTTTTGGGCTTCTATCGTATACGTTCAGAGGAATGAATGACTTCAGAGTTAGAAGGGGAGAGGATTTTTTGGTTCTTTTATGAAGCGGGCAATCTGTGACTCATAATGGCTGGAATATATTAGTGGTTTTTTCGAATTGATTTCAGGATTCAATCTTTGTCAATTCGACTTCAACCTTCCCCAGGACCTCCAGAATTTCTTTAAACACTTCCTCCGGGACAAACTCCCACTGCATGTTATCATTTTCGGCTTTTTCGAGGCTTTCAATGGCATCCTTGAGATACTTGAACATCCGTTTTCGAGCTTTATCTTTGTCCTTTGGTTTGCTCATATTATGCTTCCCTCCTTTGTCTCTAACTCTAATTCTTAAACTGGGGACCATCTATAATTTCCATCCGTCATGCTTTTCTTTTTACAATATTCTAATGAAAATGCTCGATAAAGTAAAAAACTATGCACAAATTGTTTTATAATTTTTTTCCTGAGTCAACAGAAAAAAGATATTTTTTTTATGTTTTTAGTGTTTTTCCCGACTAAATAGATGGAAGTGATGTTAAGTTCAAGGCGATACTCAATTTTCATTCGGTATTGCAAGAAAGGAATTTTCTGATGGATAAGCAAGAAAGACGAGTGAGAAACACGGTCTTCGTCAATCTGGACAGGAAGAGAAAGCTGAAATACAGCATAGAATCGTATCGGGAGATTTTGCGGAACCTGCAGATTTCAAAAGGAAGCTCAGAGCTCATGGAGATGATGCTGAACAGATTGGATTTGAGATATTTGAGCGTTTTTCTTTGGGCTGGATTGAACTGGGAAGATCCCATGCTGCATTTGGTGAAAGTGGAGAATATCCTGGTCCAGTATGAGAAAGATTCCGATAAATTGAAGGAGATTGAGAAGGCGGTCGTGAATGCGCTGAAGAACGCCGTCAAGAGTCTCGGGCAGCAGTCAGAAAATTAGAAAATTAGGGATCACGTCTTAACCTTTTGCATTTCTCATAAGATTGTCAATAAAAGGGGTTGCATCTCAACATTCGACATTTCTATCAGAATTACTCAATAGTTTTTAAAATTATCCATACAACGGGGACGCACAAACCCCAAATTTCCCCCCCAATATCGTCGCAACAGGTGATTGATTAATTCTGAAAAAGAGTTATTAATTAAGAAAACAATGAGTCCACTGCGTTGTCCAAATCCGGGAGAGTCAATCCTGGGAAGGAGGCATAGATGTTTAAATTGAAATCTTTTGCCTCTGTCATGCTGGTCGTTTGTGTGTCCGTCTTTCTTCTTGGATTCCAGCAGACAGAAGATAGAGTTCAGGATGAGATCAGAAGAATCACCCAAGCCATCGAGCTGCATGGAGCGAGGTGGACGGCCGGAGAAACATCTCTCAGCCGGCTGACCCCTGAGGAAAGACGGAGGAGGTTGGGATACATTCCTCCCCGGTTCGAAGACCCGGACAGGTATGTCAGGATCGATGTCCGAGCGGAGATCCAGGCTGAGTTGGACTGGAGAGTGAACGCGGGAAATTTCGTGACAGTGGTTAAGAACCAAGCAAGTTGTGGAAGCTGCTGGGCTTTTTCAGTCATCGGAGCCATGGAGGCTGTCTACAATATAGAACAGGGGATCTACGAAGTTCAGCCTATGGTTTTGGCAAGTGAGGATAATTCGCCGGGAAGAGGCATAAATTTTTCAGGTCAGACGTTCGATCTTTATGAGAGCAATGTGAATCATGACCTCAGGTACCGCGAACTTTTTAACCAGAACTCGACATTCTCTCTCAGACAGAAGACGATGCCGATCTCAGTTGGCTTCGGTCATATATTCCCGCTGTTCAATCTGTATGGTTGGATGGTCAATCGCAATTTCATGTATTCGCGTTATTCCTGGCAGGAAGAATCTTCTTCAGCAGGGAATCAGGGGGGCTATCTTGAAGGAAACTCCAGCATGCTGGTTCAGGATGCCGGACTGTCTGATAAAAGATCCATTAAAGCTCTTTTATTTCCTGATTTTTCAGAGCAGGACCTGGTCTCCTGTTCCCCTGCCGGAACCTGCGCTGGAGGCTCGCCATCTGTCGCTGCGGATTACATCAAGAATACCGGCGTTGTGTCTGAAGACTGTTTTTCTTACACCGCCCAGGATGATCCCTGCAATATCTGCCTGGATTATATTGATAAACTGTCGAGAATCACGGACTGGGGCTGGGTGACACAGACCGTCGTTGATGAAGCCGCGATAACCGCGATAAAGAGCGCTCTCGTAGACGGTCCTCTGGCGGCATTTATGGAAGTCTATGATGATTTTTACCTTTATGCTGACGGGATCTATGAGCAGGTCTCGGTTTCCTATCAGGGCGGCCATGGCATTGTGATCATCGGATACTACGACGATGGAGTGGATAAATACTGGATTTGTAAGAACTCCTGGGGAACGGGGTGGGGCGACAACGGCTACTTCAACATAAGGATGGGTGAGTGCGAAATTGGAACATGGGTGTTGAAGTTGTGGGGTGTGACAACCAGCAACCAGGCGCCCGTTCTTTCCGATATCAATCTACTTATAGCCAATCAGACATTCAAGGAAGGCACTGAATTCACGATTCAGCTTCAAGCCTCTGATCCTGAGAGCAATTCCCTGACTTATGACGCGTCGCTCTTACCTGTGGGAGCGAGTTTCAACTCAAGCACGGGATTATTCACATGGGAACCCACTCACACTCAAGCCGGAAATTACAGCATCAGATTTTCTGTTTCTGACGGAATCCTTGAAGATTTTCAAATCGTGACGATCAGGATTCTTCAGGTCAAAAAAGGCAAGGGCAGGTTCTAAAGGGAGAAAGACGATGAAGGCATTCAAGGCGATTTTCATTTGTGTGTGTTTGGTTTCGACATCGGCACTGGCATACGCTGACTCTCAATTCTCGGTTTTCGGGAAGTTCAATGCTGTTCCGGGTTATCAGGGGACGTATGAAGAAGGCGTGAACGATTTTCCGATCGTGTCCGATTATCAAAACTATGGCCTGGGATTAGGGCTGACATTCGGGAAGACCATCTTTGCCGGGATAGAGGGACACTATAATTTCAACGGAAAAGCGACTCTTACGGATCCTTCGGATGATGATACGGTGCACGTCGATACGTATAGATATGCTTCCGGATTCTTCACTCTCGGGGTGAACCTGATGAGAAGTCGGACAGTCAGGCTGTATATAAACGGAGGCGGAGGGATCCGCTATAATCTGGATGCCGAGATAAAGACCTATACTTCTGAACTCGGCTATGAAACTGAGATCGATCCGCCTGAAAAGAAATACCTCATGGAAGCATTCGGAGGAGTGGGCGTGGAGATATACTTCTCTCAGTCGTCAGGTGTGTTGTTGAACGGCCGTTACTCCTACGTTGACTTTGAGAGCCCTCAGACTTCATTCGTGGTCCTGGCTGGAATCGTTTACAGGTTCTAAAA
>SOIA01000269.1 GCA_004378665.1 Candidatus Aminicenantota bacterium | reverse complement strand
ATCATCCCGCCTGTGTTGTGGAAATTCTGGCCTCCCATGATGTTGGGATGGGCGAGAAGGAAGTCCCGAGTGGCTTTGGTCTCGGGATAAGCGAAGGGATACGGGCCGGCACCATATTGGACATAATGGGGCTGCCAGTTGAACCCGTAATTGCGGTTCATGTCATAGCCACCCAGGTCATCTTCGTTAATGAGGCCGTCGCCATCGTTGTCGATGCCCTCGGTTCCCAGTATCGTATATTCCCCTTTTTGTCCGGGTCTGGCAGGAATCAAAATGCGGGAATCATCCGGATGAGCTGCGAATCTCCCCTTCGGGTCTTTCTTCCTCATGGTTGTGATGAATCCATCTCCATCCAGGTCTTCAGGGCTATCTTCATCCGCGACACCATCCTGGTCATCGTCTACTGGTATGAGCCCGGTTCTGTATGCTTTTCTCTCGTTTATGAAATAATCCCGGCTGTCCGGGTTCATGGTGGGAATGAAATAGAAAGCTCTTTCATCCAGGAGGCGAGTGGCCAGATCTGTTTTGCCATAATTCTTCAGCAGATACCATATGGCATACAATGCGACTTCCGTTCCCTGAATCTCGTTGCCGTGGATGTTGCCGTCAATGTAGAATCCTGACTTATGCTCTGCGGGACCGGTCTTCGAGTTGTTGAGAATGACGGCCCATATATCCCGTCCCTGGTGGGATTTTCCGAGAGAGATCAGTTTCATGAACTGAGGATTTGCCTTTTGCAGTGCCTTGAGCGCTTCAGTCATCTCTGCATGGTTATAAAAGTGGTCGAAAGACAGTTTCACCTCAGCCCCAGATAAGGTCACAGAAAACAGAGAAGTCAGGCAGAAGGCAATCCCTAAGACTGTTATAAAAATTTTATTTTTTCTCATTTTTTCCTCCGTCTATTGAAGGACGACAGTTGTCGACACCGGATCGAGGTTTGGAGATCCGGCAGTGATAGTGACTTTAGACCCTTTTTTTCCTCGGATCGTCCATTCGGCCTTTTTTGTTCCTCCGCTGCCGTCGATAAAAGGAATGTTCACGACAGAACGTCCGGAAAATATGGTTTGTCCCTGAGACAGCTTAAGTTTAGCTCTGATCGGCCAGGCCGCTCTGGCACGCCTCCCCTGGGCTGTGGAAGTCGGGAACCATCCGGTGTTGGTGAAATAAACAGTCACCTGATAGACACTATTTCCTAAAGCTTCGACCTGTGTTTCTTTAATTTCAAGCTG
Source organism: Candidatus Aminicenantota bacterium (assembly GCA_004378665.1). Classification (GTDB taxonomy): domain Bacteria; phylum Acidobacteriota; class Aminicenantia; order Aminicenantales; family Aminicenantaceae; genus SOIA01. The sequence continues at coordinate 2,820 of SOIA01000269.1, read as the reverse complement.
AGGCAAACGGTTCATGAAGCCAATGTAGTAATCGGTGTGAAAATCGATTGTTTTTTTAATCTCTGAAGGGGGAGGGGTCACTTTCAGGTAAGGAACGAATCCTCCGATCTCCACATCGCCCAACGTCGGATGTTTGAAGGGAGTCCAGTCGACAAACCCCTTGCCCTTCAACACTTCATCCGACCATTTGAGGATGTACGAGTCAGGATGTTCACCTTCTTTAGTGGCCGGCCTTTTGGGCATACTCTCCATCATCTGGACCATTCTTTCAGGTGTAATGCGTCCAGCTTTAACCATGTCTTTCACCATCGATGCTTTGAAATTAGGAGGAGCCCCCTGCTCTTCGAGAAAATCCTCGATGACTTCATCATCGAGGGCCAGGAAATCCTCTGAGGACATAGTTTTTAGCTTCTCGATGGTCAGTGCGTCCTTCTCTTTTTCATCTGGATCTTTCTTGGGTTCAGGTATGGCCCATAAATCCGCAGAAAAAACCGGAATCCCGTACTGGAAATAACAGTAGGCAATAAAAGAGCCCTTCCTGACGCCTTTTGCCCTGCTTTCTGGATAACCAAGTTCGGCCTTTTTCAACGCTTCCTTATAGTCTTTCTGGATTTCTTGGATAATGGGCATATCCTCCCTGTCAATACTCATGGCCGCGCCCAAACCGAGAAAACTGGCGACCATGCTTTCATCAACCTGCTGGCCTCCGGTAATGCCGCTGGCATTAACGACATCAACAATTTCTTTCAAGGTGTACTCTTCATCGGGATCCAATCCCAGGAAAGAGGCAAAACGGGCTGGGACTTTCACCTTGTCAGCGGCGGCTTTGGCCTGGCCTGTCTGCTGGAGATTCAGGAAGGTGTTTTCAGTCGAAAAGTTCAGGATCATGGCGATGTTTTTATGGGAAACCAGGAATTGAATAAGAGCGATCGTTTCCTTTTGAGAAGTCGGCCAGAGGCCCGCGGGCTTGACGTAGTATTCGAAGTCATGGGGGAAGTTCCGGTTGATCTCGACTCCACCGGGCGGGTCTTCGTTGTAAAGCCCGTCACCGTCGTTATCCAGGCCTTCGGTATAGATCTTATAAATTCCCTTTTCACCTTTTTTTGGATCAGCCTTTCGCATCAGTTTTGCGTCACTCGGGTCCGGGATCATCGTTCCTTCAGGATCTTTCACGCGGATCTGAGTGATAAGCCCGTCCTTATTGAGATCGTCCGGACCGTCTTCATCGACCAAATCGTCTAAATCGTCATCCATAGAAAGCCTATTCCTAAGGCGCTCGTAACGCGTTTTGGAAAAATAGGCTTGAGCCACGTCCGGATTGAGAAGCGGTGCCACGTAAACGGTTCTTTTATCGAGTAGAGAAGTGACTTTTTTATCGGAACCGTATTTGGTCAAAAGCTTCTCTGCAAGCTTGAGGGCGGCTTCTGTGCCCACGAGATGATACCCTTCCACGTTGGCAGAGACAAAAACAGCGGGCCTGGAATCAGGCTCCAGTCCGCTTTTTCCCTGTGCGGCAATCCTCAACACAAACATATCGCTTTTTCCTGAGCTTTTCCCGATGTTTATCAACTTGGTGAGCTGCGGATAATTTGCACGCCAGGATTTCAACAGTGAAACGACTTCTCCCGGCTGATGATACTTATCCAGAGTCAGTTCTCCGGGTGCTGCAGCAAGAACAAGAGCTAAACTCAGGAAAAAGCACGACAAGCAAATGAGACGACGCGACATTTTGACCTCCTTTAATAAATAGGGTAAGGTTAGGGCCTTAGGATCGGGATTAGACCTTGTTAGAATCGATGTCAGGCACCTGGAATTAAGCCTTGAATCTCGATAGTCAGATAAACCCTGATCCCGATTGTTCATTAAATATGTATTACGAAAAATAATAAAAAAAGTTACCATGTCCTTTATCAATAGTAAAGAAAATTATTTGATAGTAAAGTGAAGTCTTCCGTAAAAAAATTCATCAGAATGAATCAAATTTTAAGCTGCAGATACATCGCCCTGACCTGCAATTGTCTTCGTCACATGTAAATACGAGCTTATTACAAAAAGAGTTCCCTTTTGTTATATTAAAAATGAGGTTTTGTTTGTATTTCTAATCACTTTGTATAAAATAAAGAACGTTTTTAAACAAAACAAAAATTCCTTAAAAAGTCGAACAGAGGAGGACCGATGAAAAAAATCAAATCATTGACCATCGGAATAACTGTTCTTGCTTTGGCGTGCTTTTCATTGAACGCACACGGCCAGAACGCTGAAGAGATCGGAAAATTATTCGAGAAAATCAACTGGAGATGTATCGGGCCCGCGGTCATGGGAGGCCGGACAGTGGATATCGATGTCGTGGAGAAAACCCCATGGATTATCTATGCGGCCATTGGACCGAGCGGCGTCTGGAAATCGGAGAACAACGGCATCACCTGGAAGCCCGTCTTCCATAAAGAGAACACGGTCTCTGTCGGTGACATCGCAGTCGTCCAGTCCCAGCCCAAGATCATCTGGGTCGGCACTGGAGAAGCCACCTGCAGAAACAGTGTGACAATAGGGGATGGCGTGTATAAATCCATTGACAGCGGGAAAACCTGGAAGAATATGGGCCTCGAGGAAACTCGACACATCAGCCGGATAGTCGTCGACTCGCAAAATCCGGCAGTTGTTTATGTGGCTGCGATGGGTCACCTCTGGGGTCCGAATGAGGAACGCGGTATCTTTAAGACGAATGACGGGGGGGAAACATGGGAAAAAGTCTTATTCGTGAACCAGGACACTGGTTTTGCGGATTTAGCCATCGATCCTTCAGATAGTCAGATCCTCTAC
>SOIA01000074.1 GCA_004378665.1 Candidatus Aminicenantota bacterium | reverse complement strand
CGTGGGCTGTCCTTTTTTCCCTATTTTCTGATTAATTTTTTTAATTCCTGAACCATCTCCTGAATTAATTCTTTTTTAATCCAGTTCTTTTGCTTTTCCTCCAAGATTTCGCCCAGGCCATGAAGGATATTTTTATCATTATATGTCCGCTCTATAAATGGAACTAGATATTCAATATATCCCTCTAACGTTTTTCCCGTTCTCTCCATTATCAATTTTTCATTCAACTTAAAACCCAGCTTTAAAAGATAATACCCGTCAAAGAGGTCCCGAGCAACTGGCATCCTTCGATCTGACAAGGCAATCAATTTGTTTGTAAGAACTGTCGATTCGTCGGCTATTTTCATTTCAACTCCCAAAAACCAGATGGTCTTATAGGTGTTATTTTTCCAAACTCTCTTATTTAATTCAACTTTGATATTTGGGGCATCCTTTTTATATGCTAAGAGAAAGAAAATCGTAAATCGTTTATCTTTAAAATCTCTAATCATCCCCTTTTTGGCGAGTATAGCTCTTAGAGCATCAACATCCTTTTTTTCAAAAGGCCTTAACAGGTCAAAGTCTAAATCCAAGGAAATTCTCGGCAACTCATAAAAAAGATAAGCGCATGTCCCTCCTTTAAAACCCAATTTCCCGCCAAATTCTTTAAAAATATCCACCAAAATTCTTATTAAGATTTGTTTGTGTAATTCCTGGCTAAATCCTTTCTTTGTCATGATTTTTCCAGATACTTTCTGATTTTTTCTTGCACAGTCTTCGGATAAAAAGAAGAAATCTTCTTCAAAAGACCAGGATTCAACCTGTCGCTGTTATCCACGTTGGGAAGAAGATTAAAATATAGACAATCCAGAACGGCACGCTCCGGCCTCGCTATGGCTAAATTGTCTGTATAACTAATTCCCTCCAGATTAAAAAACAAGGAATCTTTCATGGCATAATATTTAAACGTTCTCCCCCCAGCTTTTCTCTCATAATTCAAAGGACTGACAGAAGTTACTGTTTGGCTGACCTGGAAGGAAGCTCCATGAAAAAAAAGCGATGAGCTTAAAGATACATAAGAGGGGGAGATAATGAGGTTAGCCAGTTCATAAGCATCAAACTCCTCATCCAGAGCAAAATAACCCCTCTCAATTCTTGTGATAAGTTTCTTATCAGCCATCCTTTTTGCAATAATCTTTGTGGTATTTGGATTGCTCCCCCATAAATTTTGAAGATTTTTCAATGAAAAAACAGTTTTTCCTGTGCTGGACAATATTTTCAATCTTTGAGCATTATCCATTATTTCCAATGATGGTTAACAAATTTGTATGCTTTCATTGTAAATAATTCAAATAATTTGTCAAGCAGAGGCAAGAAACGGGAAAATTGGAGAAAAATTGGAAACTGTCCCCAATTTCGTGTTATTGCGAGCGAACGAAGTGGCGTGGGCATCTCACCATATTGTCATTGCGAGCGCAGCGCGGCAATCCCATAAAAAGAAATTTATGAAAATTTTTCCTATTAGATTGCCACGTCACTTCGTTCCTCGCAATGACAGGATAAATCTTTTCCTCGCAATGACACCAGCATTCCTTTCCTCGCAATGACACAATCAATCCACATCGAAAAATACGTACTTCGGGCTCGCATCGATCTGGACTCGATTATCCTTAACCGGAATCTCGTCTCCATCCCGGCCTATCACGCGAATGATCCGCCTTTCAAAAACGTAATCACACGGACCATCATTCGTCCAGCAGACCGCAAAATCTTCCTTTCCCCTTTGAAACGAGAATATCATCGCTCGAGAATGAAGCATCTTTCCAGTAAAAGGCATCTTCCCTGTAAACGTGCTTTGTTCAAGCCGCCCGACCATCGTCTTGAAGGCATAATACCCAGGCCTCTTCCGCCATGGCGTCTCCCGGCTGTCCACGAGTCCGTAGCCGGGTGCAACCAGCTGCCACCAGTAAATCCGCTCCACAAAGCCGCTCGCCAGACAGAGGATATAATAGCGGACCATATAGTTCGCCTGCTCCTCCTCCGAGACATTCGGCCTGCCCGCAGCAGGGGAGTATTTCCCGGTTCCTTCCAAAGGCCAGTTGACCTCCGTGATCCATAGATCGCGTTCCCGGCGGCACGTGCCGTCAATCACGGCCTTGAGCAGAGCCACTTTCCTGGAGGTGTCCCAGCCAGACTGCTTGTTCTCCGGAGCGCCCATCCTGTCGACATACAGAAGAGAGCTCACTTTATCAAAAGGAACAGCTTTCAGGAGTGGTGGGTAGAGATGGAACTCAAAATCGATTACAGCCGGACCCACAAGCCTGACCCCGTATTTCTCGGATAGATCCAGGGCTGTGAGAGCCAGCTGAAGGTATTCTTTATAATTCCAGAGACCCCACTTCGTCCTGTTCCAGGCATGCCCGATCTCAAAGTACGAGACACTCTCCTTGAAACGAGAATACACTTCCTCTAAAAAATCCTGCCATTTGAGGGGATCGAGCACATCATCTCTCTGCTGGAGCAAGGCGGCAGTGACTTCGAATCCATCTTGAAGGAGTCGCTCGAAAAACTTCTCGTATTCACCGAGTTTTTCTCTTTCCCAGGAAGGAACCCGGACAAGAGTCTTTCGAATCCCGGTCTCTCTCAGAAGACTCAGAACTTCTTCCGGTTTTTCTTTATGCGGCGAAACCGACAAAGCAAAAGGGCTCCCAATGCTGACCGGCTCTTTATACATTCTCTTTCTGTACTTCCGGTAGAGGGAAAGGACGGGAACCGCTCTCCGGAGGTTCGAGCCGATCAGGCTGAAATAGCTCCCGGTATGCTTGAGATGATAGCGGAATCTTTCCTTTCTCAAGGCAACATTGTGGGGCTGGTCAGCGTATTCGTTCCAGCGGAATTGAAAGCTCATCTTATTGTATCTTTAATTTTCGGGCCAACTGCCTCAACTTGAGTTTCTTTTTCAACTTAATATAACTCGCGAATACTCCCTTATTGAACCTGTACCAGAGCAAGAAGAACCCTTTCATTCGTTCCGTCCCCAAATACTCCCTCAGGAAAAAGCGCTGAAGTTTTCGAGGCACGCCCAGGCGGATGAGATTCTTTACCCTCTTGAGAGGCCTTATCCGCCCCTTTATCCTGACGCGGTTGGTGTCGAGAAGATAGAACCTGAATTCTCCGGGTTTATCCTGCTTGACGAGTATATTCCCGTCAGAGAGATCCCGATGGAGAACGCCCTTCTCATGGCAGAGAGAAAGATATTTGCCCAAAGAGACAAGGAGCCTACGGAGATCTAAACGCTCGAGCTCAAGAAAAAGATAGCGGATCTCCCGCGCACCGCTTATCCGTTCGGTCAGAAAATAGCTCTGGTCAAGGAACCTCCCTTTGCGCTTCTCAAGATAGGCCACCGGAGGAGGCGTCTCAATCCCTTTTTCCTTTAAAGTCATGCCTCCCTGCCAGGCTCTGAAGGCCTTCCCTGGAAGGAAGAGGCTCTTCAACCTGTTGATTCCTCTGGAGCGGAATTCCTTAATGACAGTATCCACATTTTTACCCCTTTCCAAAGGAAGGGAAATCGCCCCCACCCTGTTCCGGCTGTCCAGCAGGATCTCTGTCTTCGGATGGTTGAGCAGATCCTGACAATCCGAGATGGCCTGGATGAACTCCGGGAGGTTGTAAGCAGCCTGGATCCGGCCCTTGAATGGAGGAAGGACAAGCGGCTGGCCAAATTCTTTGTTCATGAGACCCGACTTTTTTCTCCTGTTATGAACTTTTTCTGTATAATCTGGATAAGCGAGCGTCCGATAGCTGAAGGAGAGTATTTCTGTCGGACAAGTTCGTGTCCTTTTTTTGCAATCTTCTCCTTCAAATCCGCATTTTTTTTAAGCTCCAGACTGGCCTGCGCCAGATTTTCCGGATAAGGTTCAGGAATGAGGAGTATGTTCTCCCCGTGGGAGAAGAGTTCTTCTACCGCAGGAGTCTGTGCCGTAATAACAGCTTTCTTTATTCCCATAGACTGGTATATCTTATGCGGAACGACACGCCCGGCTTTCTCGGTCCGTCCGAAGATCCCCAGGCAAA
>SOIA01000278.1 GCA_004378665.1 Candidatus Aminicenantota bacterium | reverse complement strand
GGAGAAATAAAGACGGGGATGTACACGCTGAAAAGGAGAACGACTCTGGTCGAATTTCTGGGACAGATCGGAGGCCCGACCGGTAACGCGGACACCTACCACATCAGATTGATTAAAAAGGATAAAAAAGTCTTTGTCTATGACTTCAATGAGCTTCTCAAAAATCCTCAAAAAAGTGAGAGCATCATTGTTTCCGGAGGCGATACGGTCTATGTCCCTCCATTGGAGTTTAACAGAGTCTTAGTGGTCGGCGAAGTGAAAGAGCCGCGAATCGTCCCGATCAAAGGAAGATTGACTGTGATCGATGCGATCGTAGAGGCCGGGGGGTATACACGAGACGCGGTGCTGAAAAGTGTCATCGTGATCAGGGGTGAATTGGGCTCACAGGAAGGGATCCGGATCAATGTCAAGGAAATTCTCAAGAAAGCGGATCTCAGTCAGAATATCGAGCTTCAACCAGGGGATATCGTGTACGTGCCCACGACATTTATCGTGCATATAGAGCGCTTCATCAGGGTCTTTGCGTATCCATTAACATGGTACTTCTGGTTTATATATTAGAAAAGGGATAGGAAGAAATGCCTAAGCTGGAGATGAGCCTGGTCGATTACCTGAGGGTTATCCGCAAAAGGATCCGGATCATCATCCTCGCGTTCATCCTGGTGATCTCTTCCACGATCTTCTATACAACCCGGCAAACTCCGATCTACAGCACTTCCTGCAAGATTAAGATCGAGCAGAGAAAATCAGTGGCCGAAGCATTGACCGAGCTCATCACCTGGTCGCCCGGGGATGAAATGGCCTCCCAGGCGAATTTTATCAAAAGCTACCAGATCATGGAGAAGGTGGCTGTTTCGCTGGGCAAAATAAAGGCTAAGGAGGAAAAGCCTGCTGAGGAAAAGGAGGAGCAGGACGACCCGAAACGAATCGCGATCATCAAAGGCCTTCAGGCTAAAATCAACACGGAACAGGTTGAGTACACCAACATTATTGCCATCACTTCGATCTCCAGCGACGCGGAAGAGGCGATGATTTTAGTCAATACGGTCGCTGAGGTCTACAGAGAAACTCATTATCAAAACAAAACCCAAGAATCCTCCCAATTAAAAGAATTTGTTAAAAAGCAATTGGACAGCTATCTCGGCGAGCTGCAGAGGAGCGAGAATGCGCTTCAAAAATTCAGAAAAGAAAATCCGTTGATCGTTGAAAGAGACATCACGAGCGCCTCTCCGATCCAGGCTGACCCGCGGATCACGAGCCTTCAGCAGGAGATCGTCAGGACAGAGCTCCAACTGATCACCTTGAAAAGTAAATACACCGATGAACACCCTGAAGTCATAGCCACTAAACGGAAATTAGATCAATTCAAACAGGACCTTGATGACGCCATCATACAGTTGGCGGAGCAACACAAAGACCTCTCCACAAAGGAGATCAAGCTTGTCCAGCTCAAACGCAATGTCAAGATCGCCGAGGAACTCTATATGATGTTCAGGACGAAATACGAGGAAGCCCGCATCCTGGAGGCAGAAAAGGCCAGAGACGTAGAAATAATAGAGCCCGCGCTCCTGCCCACCAGGCCCATAAAGCCGAATGTCAATTTCAACATCATCATCGGGATCATCTCCGGCCTGCTGATGGGATTGATCCTGGCTTTTGTGACCGAAAGCTTTGATACGTCCATCGGCCGGATCGACGATATAGAAGAGATGATCAAAGTCCCGGTTCTGGGCATCATCCCGAACACAACACTGGAAATGATCGGGAAACGGTATTTTGAGAGATTCCGGAAAAAGCCAAAGGTCCGGGAAGGCGGGCTGAGTCAGGAACGACTGGTCGTGCTCTTTGAACCCAGTTCGATTGCCGCAGAAGCCTACAAGACTCTGCGCACCAATCTGGACCTGACAGGCCTGAAGAAATTCGGAAACTGCATCGTGATCACCAGCTCTGCTCCTCAGGAGGGAAAAACACAGACCCTGTGTAACCTGGCCATCGCTTTTGCTCAAAGCGGCCAAAAAACCCTGATCGTCGGTTCTGACTTCAGAAAACCCACCATCTACAAATTGTTTGGACTTCAGAGAAGTCCCGGGCTCTCCGATGTTTTGATCGGAAACACTCCCTGGAAGGATGCGATCAACACAACCACTGACATGCTGCTGGGAAAGCTCGAATACGACAAGATCATTAAAACCAAAGGCATTGAGAATCTTCACATCATGACCTGTGGCGAGCACACGCCCACTCCATCCGAATTGCTCAGTTTTCCGGAAATGAGCACCTTGATTCAAGAACTCAAGCAGAATTATGACCTCGTTCTGCTGGATAGCGCCCCGATACTGCCGGTCACTGATTCGGCCATATTGGGAGCCAAGGCTGACGGTGCAATAATTGTCTACCAGGCCGGAAAGACATCCAGGAACGCGCTCATCCGCTCGAAGATTCAACTGGATAACGTAAACGTCAGAATCGTTGGAATCGTCATTAACAACCTGAAAGCGCGATTTATCGAGGATGTCACACCCGCCCAAAGATACCGGTATTACAGATATTACGGAGAGAAAAGGGATAAAAAATAAACACATATTTCTCTCTTCTGGTTCGAACAATCCTCTGCCCCACCCTTTTCAACCCTGATTTTCCTGGAAGTCCGCACGACTTTCCCAAACTCCGGAGAATGGATTTGGTATCATTCAGCAGGAAACGACCCGCATGAGAATCGACTGGCAAGAGCAAAAACTGGGTTCTGTAATACTCATCCTGGCCATTCTTGTCATCGGCATTCTCCTGGGTCAAGTCATCACCGGTTTTTCTTATAAAATTGCCCTGGCACTCCTCTTTTTTGCGATCATCCTCTTCGTCGCGCTGGTCAATACCGACGCGGCGCTGGCGATACTGATCTTCTCAATGCTTTTCTCCCCTGAGATCATCCTCGGCGAGATTCCTGGAAGGGATATCGTTGTCCGCCTGGATGACATCCTGCTCGCGATCATCACTTTTGCCTGGTTCGCCAAAACAGCCATAAACAAGGGATTGGGCCTGTTCATAAGAACTCGACTGAACAGAGCTATTGTTATCTATATTCTGGTTTGCTTGATCGCGACCTTGAAAGGCGCCGCTTTAGGACATGTCTCTTTCCTGAAAGGACTCTTTTTCCTTCTCCGGTACTTCGAGTATTTTTTGCTTTTCATCCTGGTGGCCAATCATATCCACAACAGAAAACAGATAAAATTCTTCTTGAACGTCTTTTTTATCACGTGCGCTCTTGTGTCTCTGTACGGCATCATGCAAATCCCCAGGGGGGTGAGGGTCAGCGCTCCGTTTGAAGGGGAGGTCGGTGAGCCAAACACATTGGGTGGATACCTGATCTTTCTATTCTGCATCGCGGTCGGAATCTTCCTGCAAAATGTCCCCAAACGGGCGAAGTGGACTTTAGCCGGATTGGCCGTCCTGATGTTCATACCATTCCTGTTCACTCTGTCCCGCGCTTCCTACCTGGCGATCATCTTTTCGTATTTGACATTGATCATGCTGAGCAAGAGAAAAATCATCCTGGTCGGTGCCCTGGCCACGATCATCATATCCGTTCTCGTGTTCAGGCCGGATGCCGTCTTTTCCAGAGTGAAGTACACTTTCTCAGGCGGACAGGCCCGCCTGGTCAAAATCGGCAACACACGCCTGGACTCTTCCTCTTCGGCCAGAATCATCAGCTGGCAGGAAAGCTTCGAGGACTGGAAAAAGAATCCTATCCTGGGGAGAGGGGTTTCGGGGTCTGGATTCATAGACGGACAGTACATCGTCAACCTTGTCGAAACCGGGATAATCGGCCTCTTTGCTTTCCTCTGGCTTCTGTGGTCCATCTACAAGCATTCGCTCAGCATCCACCGGGAAATGCATGATGAATTGTACAAAGGCCTTACTCTCGGATTCATCGCCGGGTTTGTCGGTTTAACCATCCATGCCCTCACAGCCAATACTTTTATCATCATCCGCATCATGGAACCCTTCTGGTTCATCGCGGCCATAGTCATGATGCTGCCGGAGATAGAAGAAAAGGAGGA
>SOIA01000201.1 GCA_004378665.1 Candidatus Aminicenantota bacterium | reverse complement strand
TTTCCCAATTTGCGCCTTTTTTTATTCCAGAGTGAACCAGAAAGGCATCAGCGCCAGGGTTCTTTCCTTTCCGAGCATTTGAAACGCGGAAAGCACCTTTTCGAGTTCTGGGTGAAGCCCTGTTCGTGTCGAAGCGAACCACCTTCCCATGAAAATTTCCCAGAATGAGACTTTTCTGGGCACGACCACTAATCTGACTCCTTCTTCGGACGGGATGCCGGCCAGTTCTTTGGCCACCTCGATCGCCCGGGTCAATCCTCCGAGCTCATCCACCAGGCCGTGCTCTTTAGCCTGGCTTCCGGTCCAGACTCGCCCTTTCCCGATTCTGTCGACTTCTTCCTTGCTCATATTCCGTCCTTCTGCGACTTTTTTGAGAAATTGGTCATAGATCCACAGAATCTCCTCTTTGATAAAGGCTTTTTCTTCAGGCGTGAAACTCCTGTGGGAAGAATACAGGTCCGCCCTTTTCCCGTAGGCGATTTTTTCAGAGGTGATCCCCAATTTTTCATACAGGCGCGTCAAGTTGAATTTTCCGGAGATCACTCCGATGGAACCCGTGAGTGTCTGAGGCTGGGCAATGATTTTGCTGGCAGACATGGATATCCAGTATCCACCCGAGCCGGCCATATCGGACATGGAGATAACGATCGGTTTTTCTTTCTTCGTGAGGTAGACCTCTCTCCAGATTACATCGGAGGCCACAGCCGAACCCCCACCGCTGTCCACCCGGAAAACGACCGCAGCGATGGATTTGTCTTTTCTAGCCTTTCTTATGAAGCGGGCGGTCGTCGCGCTGCCCATGGTTTGATAGACACCTTCTCCGGTATGGATTGTCCCGATTCCGTAGATCAGGGCGATCTTTTTCCCTCTGTGCAGCCCCAGGGATGTGGGCTTGATCTTCGAATACTGCCTGTGTGTGATCTTATGCATTTTTCTTCCGTTGTCTTTGAGGGAGTCTTCGAATTCGTCCCAGTAGAGAAGGTTGTCCACCAGTCCGGCCTCCAGAGCCTGTTCGCCATGAAATGTGCCGTGGTCGATCAGATCTTTGATCTCTTCTTCGGTCTTTCCTCTGGCTTCGGCGATTCCTTTGACGTAATGGGAGTAAAGGTCGCCGTAGAGGGATTCCATCATTTCCCGGTGAGCCGGAGTGAATCCTTCTTCTGTGAACATGTTATAAGCTGTCTTGTATTCTTCAACATGTTCGATCTCTGCTTCTATGCCGAGCTTATCCAGAGCTCTCTTGAAGAAGGGGATGTATCCTCCGATGCCGTTGATGCCCATCCAGCCCAGAGGATGAAGGATGATCCGGTCACAGGCCGTGGCCAGATAGTATTCTTTGTCGAATTCTGGTGCTTCCTCGATGTAGACATAGGCCTTTTTTCCGGTTTCTCTAAAATCCAGGATCGCTTCCCGGATTTCGTTGACTTTCGCCCAGTTACACTGAAGGTAACCGATCTGCAGGACAAGGGATTTGATCCGGCTGTCCACCTTGGCTTTCTGGATATTCATCCAGATATCGTGCATCGAGAGAGGTTGTGTTCCGAGAAACATGGCCGTCATGAAATCGGGAACCGCTCTCTCCTGGATCGGTCCGGCAAGCTTGAGCTCCAGATACGAGCGGGATTTCACTGCAGGGGGTTTTCCGATCTCATACAGGAAGAGCGATACGATAGCCGCCATCCCCAGAACGATAAAAATCAGAATTATGATCAGTAAGTATTTTCCTCTTTTCATTTTTCCTCCTTTTCCATGAGGAACTATTCACGGTTTTGAGTTAGAATAAAATATAGCAGAAAACCGTACTAAATTATAGTCGTATATGAGATAGAGAATACGTGTATAATATGGATTAGGTTACACATCCATTCGCCGTATAGATTTTTTCCAAGAGATTCAGTAGAGTAACGAGTTCCGTATGAATGAGCGGGACCTGGTGTCATATTTAAAAAAGTAATTCCATGTGTAAAAGGAAAATGTCATGAATGCGCTGGAGATTGAAAACATCACGAAGAGGTTTGGCGATTTTTACGCGGTCAAAAGACTCTCGTTCAAGATTCCCGAGGGGATGATCTACGGCCTCCTGGGGCCCAACGGAGCGGGAAAAACGACGACGATCCGCATGGTGATGAACATCATCATTCCTGATGAAGGCTCGATCAAAATCCTCGACCATATGATGGACGAAGAAATAAAGGAAAAAGTGGGGTACCTTCCCGAGGACAGGGGGCTTTATCCCAAGATGAAAGTGGGAGAGATTCTCCTGTTTCTTGCAGAACTGAAGGGCCTGAGAGGCAGTCGAGCGCGGAAGGAGATTGATTACTGGCTGGAGAAGTTCGACCTGATGGAGTGGAAAACCAGAAAGGTCGAGGAGCTTTCAAGAGGAATGCAGCAGAAGCTGCAGTTCATCGTGACTGTCATCCATCAGCCGGAGCTGATCATTCTCGATGAGCCTTTTGGCGGCCTGGACCCGGTGAACACCAAGCTCTTGAAGGATATCATGCTGGAGATGAAGGGAAAAGGAAAAACCATAGTTTTCTCGACACACCGCATGGAGCAGGTCGAGATGATCTGCGATGATATCTGTCTTATAAATAAAGCGGAGATGGTCCTGGAGGGAAATCTCAGCCAGATCAAGAAGCAGTACGGGAAGAACACCGTTGTCCTGGATTACGACGGCGACGCGAGTTTTATCCAGAATTTTCCTGAAGTGAAAAAGATTGATGATTACGGAAAATTCATGGAGATCAAGCTCAAAGAAGGGTCTGACCCACAGGCTCTTCTCCAGAACCTTGTGGGAAAAATCGCCATTAACAAGTATGAAGTCCAGGAGCCCTCGTTGAACGCCATATTCATCGACAAGGTGGGGGGTAAAGGAGTCAAAGATGAGGAAGATTCTATCAGTCATTAAAAGAGAATACATACAGATCGTCCGGACCAAGGGTTTTATCATCGGCACTGTCTTGGGTCCTGTCATGATGGCTGCCTTTATAGTCGTTCCTATCATAATGAGTACTGTCTCTGTAGACAGGCAGGAAACCATCGGAGTGGTTGATCTCAGCCAGGAAGTCTTTTCAGACCTGGATAAAAGACTCGATCAGAAGGACTACAGGCTGGATGATGGAAATCGCCATTATGTCCTCAGGAAGGTCGAACTTCCATACGGCAGCAGTGTCGATGAATTGAAGAAAGACCTGAACGCGAAAGTCCTGAGCAAGGAGCTTTCGGCCTATATCCTGATTCCAAAGAATGTTTTGGAGGTGGAAGATACAAACAAAGCCGCAAGAAAAGAAGAGTCCGGAAAGAAACCTGAGGAAGGAGACATCGAGTATGTCTCCCAGCACACCACCGATTTTGAAAAGTTAGGGGAACTCAGCGGGGCTTTGAACAGCGTGATTATCGAGAAGAGACTGAAAAAGGAAGGGCTGGATCCTCAGAAAATTTCCCAGTTTATCAGGCGTGTGAGATTAACACCCATAAAAGTGACAAAAAAAGGAGAGGAAAAAGATACGATGGGGACATTCTTGATCTCTTACTTTCTGGCTATCATCCTCTACGCGGCTATTTTCATCTATGGCTCTGTCATCATGAGAGGTGTTATCGAGGAAAAGAGTTCAAAGGTAGTGGAGGTCCTCCTATCATCCTTAAAACCCTTTCAGCTCATGCTGGGAAAGATCCTGGGAATCGGGGCTGTCGGGTTAACTCAATTCACTATCTGGGCCATATTCGGTTTCGCAGTGACCCAGTTCTCCAAATCGTTCATTCCTGCTGGGGCAGATTTCAGCCTGGTGAGCATCCCGACATATGTCTTTGTATACTTTGTGGTTTTTTTCATCCTCGGTTATTTTCTTTACGCCACCTTTTATGCCGCTGTGGGCTCGATGGTGAATTCGGAGAAAGAAGCCCAGCAGCTCGTGATGCCGATCACCATGTTCCTGATCCTTCCCCTGCTGCTCCTGATTTTTGTCATCAGGAGCCCGGACAGCGCACTCTCTGTCGGTTTATCCCTGTTTCCGCTGTTTGCTCCGATCATCATGATGCTGCGTGTTTCTGTCCTCCTTCCTCC
>SOIA01000340.1 GCA_004378665.1 Candidatus Aminicenantota bacterium | reverse complement strand
CGTGGCAATCTCATAAAAAAAATTTCACTATAGATAATAAAACAGATGGATTGAGACAAAAAGGAGCTTGAAATGATAAAAAAGATTTATTTATTCGCTTTCGCTTTTTCAGTCACAGCCCTTTTTACGCTCGGAGGAGGGATTGATTCCCAGAACACGGACCAGGAAAAAGTGGTGTTGGAGCTGAAACTGCCCAAACCCATGTTCGTGGGAACGCCCAAAAACATCCGTTCGCCGAACCTGGAAAGAATAACCGGGAAAAAACGCAGGCCTTTCTATGTCCCCAAAGGCACTTTGCTCCTCTCTTTGGATAAACCGGTCACCGGAAGCGATACAGAACCGATCATCGGTGAGATGGAGTTTGTCACTGACGGGGAAAAATCCGGCGAGGAAGGATATTACGTGGAGTTCGGCCCCGGAGTGCAGTATGTGCAGATCGACCTCGAAGGCTCCTATCACCTGAACGCCATTTTGATCTGGCACTACCACAGCCAGGCCCGAGTCTACCGCGATGTGATCATCCAGGTCTCAGATGACGCCGACTTCATCACCGGTGTCAAAACGGTTTTCAATAATGACCATGACAACTCTGCTGGACTGGGAGTCGGCAAGGACAAGGAATACATCGAAGTCAACGAAGGGCGCCTGGTCGATTCCCGAGGCGTTAAGGCCAGGTATGTCCGCCTCTACAGCAGAGGCAATACCTCGAATGATATGAATCATTATGTGGAAGTGGAGGTTTACGGCACACCTGTGAAATGAATAAAAAAACAGCCCTTTACGGCCTCTTCATCCTCGTTGTCCTCGGAGCTCTGCTGTTTCGCTTGATCCAGCTTGACCTGCGTCCGATGCACCACGATGAGGCCAACCAGGCCGTCAAGTTCGGCATCCTGCTGGAGAAGGGCGAATACCGTTATGACAGGACCGAACACCACGGCCCGAGCCTTTATTATCTATCTCTCCCCTTTGCCTGGGTTGCCAGCGGCACATCATTCTCTTCTCTGAATGAAGAAACCCTGCGCTTGTTACCCATGATTTTGGGAGTGGGAATAATCCTGCTCTTCCTGCTTCTTAAAGACGGGGTCTCTCTTGAGGCCGCAGTTTTTGCCGGAATATTCGCCGCCGTCTCACCGGCCATGGTCTTCTACAGCAGGTTCTACATTCAGGAAACACTCCTGGTCTTTTTCCTTGTGGGCGCTGTTGCGGCAGCCTGGCGCTACACGCGGACCCGTTCTCCATTCTGGGCTGCGGCTTCTGGACTTTTCTGCGGTATGATGTTCGCCACGAAGGAAACCTGCATCATCGCTTTCGGGGCCATGCTCGCGGCTCTGTTCTTGACCCGAATATCCCTTAAAAAATCCGTCCGGCAGGAAGACATGCCGGACATGCCAAAAATCAGCCATCTACTTATCTTTCTGGGGACAGGAGCCCTGGTCTCTCTGCTCCTGTATTCCTCTTTTTTCCAGAATCCCAAAGGGATCCTGGATTCGGTGCTGGCCTTCGGAAGCTATCTTGGCCGGGCGGGGGATGCCGGATTCCATTCCCATCCGTTCTATTACTATTTAAAGATGCTGGCTTTCTCTCAATACGGGAATGGCCCTGTCTGGAGCGAAGCCTTGATCCTGGGGCTGGCGCTGGTGGGTGGTTATGCCGCCTTCAGGCCTCTCACCAACGGAGATTCCGTTCCTTTCTTCCTGCGTTATGTCGCATTCTATACACTCCTTGCTACGGCGGCATACTCCCTGATCCCCTACAAGACTCCCTGGAACATGCTTCCCTTTTATATCGGATTTATACTGCTTGCCGGATACGGCGCTTCATTCCTGCTCAGAATCAGCAAAAAACTGATTTTCCGGATCGCGGTTATTCTGGTGCTCGGTTTAGGCCTCATTCACCTGGGAATGCAGTGTTACCGTGCGAATTTCAAATACTACGCGGACTCCCGCAATCCCTACGTGTATGCTCACACCAGCATGGACTTCATGAATCTTATCCAACGTATCAACGATTTGTCCCCTCATCACCCAGATCAGGAACAAATGCTGATCAAAGTGATCACGCAGCCAGACGAAGCCTGGCCCCTGCCTTGGTACCTGAGAGGCTTCGGAAGAGTGGGATACTGGCAGGAGGTGGGGGAAGCCGGAGCGCTTGCTAATGTCCCCCTCATCATTTCCTCCTTAGATAAAACAAGTCAACTCCAGCCTTATCTGGAGGACAATCATCTGCTCGAATACTATGAGCTTCGCCCCGGTATCCTGCTGGCTTTGTACATAGATCAGAATCTCTGGGACACGTTTCTACAGAAGAAGAAAGTAAATTAATGGATATTTCAATCGTCATTCCGGCCCTGAATGAGGCCAAGAAGATCCGCTTTGACGTGGAAGCTGCCGCCTCTTTTATAGACGAAAATAAGTTTAATGGCGAAGTGATCGTTGTCGACGACGGGAGCAGCGATGGGACGGCTGACGCGGCCCGAAAGGCAAGCGTTCTCTCTTCTGTGGGACTCGAAGTTATCAGTTTGGAACAAAATTCAGGCAAGGGATTTGCGGTGAAGACCGGGATTGCGAAAACACAGGGAGATGTCGTAATGTTCGCGGACAGCGGGACATGCATTCCTTATGCCAACGCTTTAGAGCAAATCAAGAAGATTCGAGCTGGAGATCTGGATATTGCCATGGCCTCCCGCCGTTTGAAGGACACCCGAATCCTCATTGACCGAAGCCGGAAACGCCGGTTCCTGTCCTGGCTCTTCCGTCAGGCTTCAATCGCAATAACAGGCCTGCCCCGCAGGATCACCGATTCTCAGTGCGGGTTCAAGCTCTACAATGGAGAGATAGCCAGAGAATTGTTCGAAGAATGCCAGACCAGAGGATACATGTTTGAGCTGGAAATCCTCCTCCGGGCCCTCCAAAAAGGCTACAGGATCGAAGAATTCCCGGTGGAGTGGAGCTGCGACCTGGACACGCGCCTGCGGCCCCGGAAAGAAGCATTCAGTGTGCTCAAGGAGCTTTTCAGGATCCGGTCCCTCATTAAAAAGTAAAAAAGAAGTAAAAAAGGGGCCTGGCCCCTTTTTTACTTCTTTTTATTCGAGTTCGCGGATCCAGATGTTGCGAAAGCGGACCGGGCTGCCGTGGTCCTGGAGTGAGAGAGGAAGCTTATTTGCGTGTGCTTGGTAGAGAACACGCTTTTTCCAGGCAGTGGGGCCCATCAATTCCACGTTATTCTGCACGAGGATGCCGTTGTGAAACACGGTCATCCGGGCCGGATAAATCAGGCTGCCGTCTTCAGCAAAATGCGGACGGCGGAAAACAATATCATATGTCTGCCATTCTCCGGGAGGACGGCAGGCATTGACCAGCGGTGGATACTGACCGTAAACAGCTGCGGTCATCCCATCGGCATAGGTCTTGTTTTCGTAACAGTCGAGCACCTGGACCTCATAGGTGTCCATCAGGAAAACCCCGCTGTTTCCCCGGCCCTGTCCTTCACCAGTCGCAAGTAGAGGCGAGGACCATTCGATATGGAACTGACAATCTCCAAAGCCCCGAACGGTGCGGATAGAGCCTGTCTTTTTCACAACCTCCATATACCCATTCTCGATTTTCCACCGGGCCGGCTGTCCTTTGCTGTCGGACCACTGAGACAAGTCACTGCCGTCGAAAAGCACGATGGCGTCAGAGGGCGCGGACACGGGATCTCCGGCCGGGCCCGGATCAACCACAAGAGGCAAGGGCCGGTCCGGGTCGTGAATCTTCCACTGCTGCTCGTATTTTGTATCTTCCGGTTTTGTCGAACTTTGCTGGCAGCCAGCTATGTATACAGAGAAAAACATCAAAGATATAAAGAAAATCAGCGCGGGCTTTTCCATGTTCGCCTCCTGACTATATGGTTGGTGAATGCGCTCTAATTCTCAACAATCCTTAAGAGAGATCAGTCTTTCTCAGGCGGCAATAGGACTGTGACAGATGTGTTACAGGGACCAGCCGGGACGATAATCCTTGTGGATGTATTTGTTCGCTTCGGGCAGGTTGGTGAACGCCATCTTTTTTCCGTCCCACTCCAACTTCATGTTGTGTTCCTGCATCCGGAC
>SOIA01000326.1 GCA_004378665.1 Candidatus Aminicenantota bacterium | reverse complement strand
TCATAAACAAGATAAAGCAGCCTGTTTATTTCTCAAGCCTCCTGTCAAACGTCTATTCCATCCTGGGCATGAAAGATGAGGCCATTCAAAATATTGAATATGCGATAGCTAAAGGATTGGAAAAAACAAAATCATATCCTTATCATTATCGTTATCTCACGAAAAATCCTTTTTATGACAGCCTGCGTAATGACCCGCGTTTCCAGAAGATTGTCAGGAAACAGGAAGAGAGATACAAATACAATTTAAGAAAATTTGGCGATATATAAATTGTATTTTAGGTTAAATTAAAGAGAAGATGAGTGTGTCAGAATGAAAACGCCAATCTCCCTGAATTTCGAACTGGCTTATTTCCAATAAATTACAGTTAAGCAAACAGGAAATCCCAAAGCTTTCCTTTTTTCCTGGTCCTGCAGCCCTTTAAAATAATTACTTTATTCACTCTGAAATTTTCGCCAAGTGAATGCCAAAATGAGGCACAAAAGAAATTTCCAGGAAATAACTCGATATACTTAAAGCCTTTCTATGAGAAATGGATTATTTCAATCACTCTTAAACTAAATCCAATAGTGTCAGAATATCTGAAATAAAGTTTCTTTATTCACCCCTCGAAAAATATCTTTGAACATGGTACATTTTGACTCTTTCAAAGTGATGTGTTTTTGTTAAAATAGTAGACTGCCAAAAAATGAAGCGAAATTTCAGTCCCAGAGATAATTATCAGAAGACTAAAAGTGCTGTCGGATACGTGCCTCTTCACAAGGCCACTCAAGCGGATTATGACCGAGTGGGCTTCAAAGCTGGATTAGAGGTTCACCAGCAACTTAAGACAGAAAAAAAGCTTTTCTGCAATTGTCCGGCAAGAATCTATAACAAATATGACGATTATGATGCTGAAATAATCAGACACATGAGGCCTACTCTGAGCGAGCTCGGTGAATATGATGGTACAGCCTTGATGGAGTTTAAAACAAGAAAAACAATAATCTACAGGATCAAGAACGAAACTGCCTGCACGTATGATATCGATGACACTCCTCCCTTTCCCATTAATAAGCAGGCTCTTGACATTGCCCTGGAGATCGCTCTTTTAAGCAAATTGAACATAGTGGGGGAAGTCCACATCACTCGGAAGCAGTATTTAGACGGCAGTATTCCCACCGGATTCCAGAGAACAGCCATCCTTGGAGTTGAGGGAGAGATCCGGCTGAGGAATAAAAGAGTCCGTTTGATTCAGTTGAGCATCGAAGAAGATTCCTGCCGCGAAGTCTCGGATGTCGGACATGTCAGGACTTATCAAACCGACAGGCTAGGGATACCTCTTATTGAAACAGTCACCTATCCGGATTTTGCCAATCCCGATGAGGTGAGGGAGGGTGCCGAGTATATCCGGTTTCTGAACAGGAGCACCGGAAAAGTCCGGACAGGAATCGGGGCCGGAAGAGAGGACGTCAACGTTAGCTGCAGGGGTGGAACACGCGTTGAAATCAAAGGTGTATCCCATAACAAATGGATTCCTGAGATCACCCACAATGAGGTTTTCCGTCAGTGGGCATTATTAAAGATAAGACGAATCCTGAATAAGAAGGTAAAAAATCCGGACAATTGGAAAATCCAACATAAATTTTTAAATCCCGAAGACATTGAATTTATCTCTGAGCCTTCAATCTTGGCAAAAGAAAATAAGTATAAGATTGTTGCTGTAAACCTTCCGGGGTTCAGAGGTATTCTTTCCCATTTTACTCAACCGGGAAAAACATTTGCCAATGAATTGAGCGACAGGCTGAAAGTCATTGCCTGTATAGAAAAGCCCAATCTTCTCCATTCTGAACAGATCGAACAAATCTTTCCAGATGCTCACCTCCATAAAATAAAGGATATGATGAACTCAAACCCGAATGATGCACAGCTCATCATCTGGGGACCTGCTGACGATATCCCCACAGCCCTGGAAACGATTGAAGAAAGATGCAAGATGGCCTTCGAGAGAGTGCCCAATGAAAGCCGAAAATCACTGGAAGACGGAACAACGATCTTCGAACGGGTCTTGCCCGGTCCTGACCGTATGTATCCGGATACGGATTCAGAACCTATCCCTTTGAAGGAAGATCATATTAACCAGTTGAAAAAAAATCTTCCCGTGGAAATCCATGAGCGTTATGAGCAGCTTCGAAAATGGAAGATCCCGGAGGACACCTATAACTATATTCTGAGGAATAATCTTGTTCCCGTAATCGAGAAACTCATTGAAGAACTGGGAGTTGATCCAAAATTTGCAGGCACTCTGTTCGGGCACGATTTAAAATATATTGAAGGAAGGCATGCCCATTCTTCTGATTTCAGTTATGAGAAGATCTATGAATTGATCAAATTTCTTAAACAGGGAAAAATAAATTTTGCTCTTGCCAAAATTATGATTCCTTTTGTTGTCCGGAATTCCAAAAAGGACTTTGCATCGATATTGACCGCGATTGATTTTAAACAAATCCCGAAGGAAGATATAATAAACGAAATCCCTGTTCTCAAGAAAAAATTTAAGGAGATCAATAAGTCACGAAATAAAGATGCCGGAATCCACTGGATAATGGGAGAGCTCAGAAAATCAGCCCTGGGAAATATTTCCCTGGCTGAATTGAAAAAAATCGTAGAAAATACATACAAGACTGGAATTCCGAGAACGAAAACATGAAAAAAAATGTCCTTCAAGGTTACAAAGGCCGAGCTCTTGCGGTACTGCAAAAATTCAAAACGAGAGTCTGGAGTCAAGTCGAGATTGATACCACACGGGGACTCTTCAAAGGGACAATCCTGCCCCGCTCGGAAAACGACGATGACAGACACATCGTCCTCAAAATCAGCTCAGGCTATAATATTGGAATCAGTGTTGATACTGTAACATCAATAAAAGAATTTGGTTATAAAGAAGCTAAATATAAAATCAAAGAAAGAGAATTTCCTTACGCTGATGATAAACCCAATGTGAAGCTTTTGGGGACAGGGGGAACGATAGCTTCTCGTTTAGATTACAGGACAGGAGCGGTTATTCCTGCCTTTTCACCCGGAGAGCTGTACGGAGCTGTCCCTGAGCTTGCTGATATTTGCAACATAACAACGGAAAAGCTGTTCGCCGTATTCAGTGAAAACATGGGACCTGATGAATATAAAATCCTCGCAGTTGCTATCGGAAAAGAGATTGAAAAAGGAACAGATGGAATCATTATCGGCCATGGGACGGACACGCTCCACCATACCGCAGCAGCACTCACATACATGATTCAGAATCCTCCTGTACCGATTGTCCTTGTGGGCTCCCAACGTTCCTCTGACAGGCCGAGTTCAGACGCGGCCTTGAATTTAATGCATGCGGCTTACGCTGCCGGTCATTCGGACATTGCAGAAGTGCTTGTGTGTATGTTTGGGCCGACATCAGATGAATACGGATTTCTCCATAGGGGAACAAGGGTAAGGAAAATGCACTCTTCGTACCGATCCACCTTCAGGACCGTTGGTGATATTCCCGTGGCCAAAGTCACAAGAGATAGTCTCGTGCATATGAAAGATTCCTACAATCAAAGGAGAAAAGACAGGAAAGTCAAAATATTGCCTTATTTTGAGGAAAAAGTGTCCATTGTCTTCTACTACCCCAACATGAAACCAGATATCATCAATTCGCTGGTGGATAACGGATACAAGGGAATTGTGATTGCAGGCACCGGGCTTGGACATGTCAATAAACCGCTTTATACTGCTATTGAAAAAGCTGTCGCAAATAACGTGGCCATATACATGACTGTCCAGACTTTATGGGGTTATGTTCATATGCATGTTTATGAGACAGGTAGAGACCTTTTGGCTAAAGGGATTATTCCCGCAGAAAACATGTTGCCTGAGGTGGCTTACATAAAATTGGGTTGGGCTCTGGGTCAAACGGATGATCCCGAAAAAGTGAAGGAAATTATGTTGACTCCCATTCAAGACGATATCACGGAGCGTGAACCTTACAATGGCTATCTTATTTATCAAGGGGGTGTGCCAGAGGTCGAAGAGTTCATAAAAAAATTCCGAAAGTAAAAATGCCTGATTCACTGATGGTGATTCTCGAACAGCAAGGAATATCTGGAGCTCCGAAAAATAATTATGTGTACCGAAGACCTCTCAAATTGACAATAACGCTTTCGCTTGCCAGAGTAGGTCAGTGTGGGAAATGCGAGAAAATATATGAGTAAATGCTTGATGTTGAGATCTGAGCCTGAATTTTTTTATTAAAAGATATTTGACAAAGCCTAATTTTTTTTATAAAAATGAAAAGCAATTCCTTTTAATTGAGTTTAATTGCGAGTGGAAGAGAGATTGTGCTATAATGACTCCACTCCCAGGGTTCTAATAAAATGGATTTGGGTATTTATCTCACTTTAAAAAAAGTTACATATACAACTTATCCTGTGGTTTATTTTAACTAAGGAGGGAATTATGAAAGGAGCGAGAATTCTCATGAAAAATTCACTGGTTCTTGGTCTTTCCGTGACTCTGGTTTTGGGATCATTATTTTTAGTCTCATGCGGAGGCGGTGAGGAAGGAGAAGCAGCAGGACAGGAAGGCGAACAAACTACAGAACAGGCGAGAATTGAGGAGCTGCAGAGGGAGTTGAGCGCGAAGAATGACCTGATCAAGCAGCTGCAGAAAGAGAATGTAGACCTTCAGGGCAAGGTTCCCGAGGCTATGGAAGTTCAGGCAGGGGATAATCACTATAAGATCGCTTACACCTTTCTGACTGAAGAAAAAAGGATGCCGGAAGATGAAGCAAAGAAAATCCTGAAAAACTCCTATCTTTATGACTCGCTGCTCGCTGGCTTCAAGGTCGGGAATATCAGTGATGAAGGAGAGTACTCAGCGTTTATCTCCCAGGGTGACGCAGTGGCTTCTCCGGGCAAGATGAAAAGAGTCGAGGATACAAAAAAGGAAGCTGAGAAGGTCGTATTGAGAAATCAGATCACGCTGACCGAAATCGAAGGCATGCAGCATAAGGCCGCATGCAAAGACAAGATGATGATGGTAAGAAAAAGAGCGGGAGTACTCATGGAAAGATATACTGTTCTCGAAGAAGATCTCAGTCGATACCAAGAGAAAGCCGAAAAATTGAATTCCTTGCTGAACTCCGTTTTTTATCTTGTAGGAAACAAGACAAGTCTCAAGGCTTCTGGCAAAAGCTCGCTTGGGGCGGTTGGCTACTCAGATTTTGAAAACACGCTGGACCTGCTCCAGGAGACTACCATTGAGTTGAGAGCGGCGGATTTCACTCTTCCTGGGATCAAGAAGGTGGAAATTGTACCGAAGACTCTGACAGAAAACGTAGATTACAGGGTCGTGATCTCGAGTGATGGTCAATTCGCGACGATTCATCTGCTGAACACGGATAAATTCCGTCTGGCCCGGATCATTATTGTCGTAAGCTGAGCGGTATTATCACACACAGACTGTACTGAAGTTCTTTTTCGTGCATCAATAACAAGAAATATCTACACGTTCGTTATTTTTATCAAAAAAAGGCGGAACTCCTCATTTCGTCTTTGATCATTCTACATATGAATTCAAAAGCTATCTTTGGATGTCGATTTACTGATTTTAATCCAGATTGACTTCCCCTCGCTATAAAAGGTGATAGAAAATCACCCCATGAATCACCTTATAAGGCTATTTACTTTTCGATTCGGCATCCATATTCTTTGCTTACCTAAAAAGAGGTGTGTAGTAACCCTATGCTCTGCCAAAGGAATATTGATTCATGAAATGCACTAAGTGTGGTTTAAAAAACCCTGTAAAAAGCCATTTTTGCAGCAAATGTGGGACCAGATTAATTTATAAAGTTGCGGCAAAAAAGAAAGCTATAAAGAAGAGAGCCTCCAAAAAAAAGGCCTATGTTTCTCAGACTAAGACAATCAAATCCACCAGCGTATCAACCAAAGAGCTGACTACGGGAAGTACTTTCGCAGGACGATACCAGGTGATAGAAGAGCTGGGACAAGGCGGAATGGGCAGTATCTACAAAGTCCTGGATAAAAAGATCAACGAGAAGATCGCTTTAAAGCTCATCAACATGGAGACGGCATCGGACCCCAGTACTATTGATAGATTCAGCAATGAACTGAAGCTCGCCCGAAAAGTTTCCCACAGGAACATCTGCCGGATGTATGACCTCAGCGAGGAGCAGGGGACTCATTACATCACCATGGAATTTGTGCCTGGTGAGGATCTAAAAAATTCAATAATACGAATGGGCCCCTTGAATTCGGGGAAAGCCATATCCATAGCCAAGCAATTGTGTAAGGGATTGGCTGAGGCCCACAAGTCAGGAGTGATCCATCGTGATTTAAAGCCTCAAAACATCATGATTGACAGCAATGGAAACGCTCGCATCATGGATTTCGGGATAGCCCGCACAGTCAAGGGAGAAGGCATAACGGCGGACGGGATGGTCATCGGCACGCCAGAGTATATGTCTCCAGAGCAAGTGGAGGGGAAAGAGGTGGACCAGCGGACAGATGTTTACGCGCTGGGAACAATCCTCTTTGAGATGCTGACCGGAAGAGTTCCCTTCAAAGGCAAATCTCCCATAAGTATAATCTTCAAGCATAAGACGGAAAAACCTAAAGATCCGAGGGAATTCAACGACCAGATACCCGAAGAACTTGCCCTTCTGGTTTTGAAATGTATGGAGAAAGATAAAGAAAAAAGATTTCAAAGCGCAGTAGAGCTTTTGGAAGAGTTGGAAAGTATAGAAGAAAACCTCCCGACAACGACACAGATTCTGCCAAAGAAAAAGTCGACAACAACAAAGCAGATAACTTTGACATTCACTTGGAGGAGGTTTTTAATCCCTGCTTTTCTCCTGTTGGCCGCACTCATTGTTCTTTTAATACCTTTGGGCAAGAAAGGGCTGGATGTGAATCCCAACAAATTCGTTGTGGCGATCTTTGAAAATCAGACCGGCGATGAATCTCTTGATTCTTATGGACCCGTGGCGGCTGATTGGATCACCCAGAGCCTTTCACAGATTGAGGAGGGGGAAGCTGTCTCTGTCAGTGAAACGATAGAGTCCTTGCGGTCGAGCGGTGTTGAAACAGGGGGAAGTCTGAAGATGTCGCACCTTCGTGACTTGGCTGAAAAAACAGAAGCAGGGACGGTTATTTATGGCTCCTATGCGATAACAGGAGGAATACTTCGATTCGACGCCGATATCATAGATGCGGGTAAAGGAAAATCCATCCATCAGCTCGAGCCTGTCAATGGGCCGGCGGAATTGCCGATGGAGATCATCGAGACGCTCCGTCAGAGAATCATGGGAACTCTTGCGATTTACTTCAGTCAGATTCCCAGCCAAACGCGTCGGATCTTGCAGCCACCTCTTTTTGATGCCTATCAGGAATATTTGAGCGGCATGGAAGCATTTGATCAGGATTTTTCGCAGGCGCTGACTCATTTTGAGAACTCAGTCGAAACAGATCCGGAATTCCCGGCTCCGTGCATCCGCATGGCTGTAATCTACAGCCACCAGGAAGATTTCGCCAAGGCGGAATCCATGGTCGGCCTGGCTGATGAAAGACGGGAACGATTAGACCTTTTTGAGCGTTATCTGCTGGATGGTTTTATAGCCAAGCTTCAGGGGGATTATGCAGAGGGATTGAAATTCTTCCGTCAAGCAGAAACGCTGGCTCCCGAAGATTACCTCCTCAATTGTCTTATAGGCTTGGAGGCTGTCCGGCTCAATCGCCCTCAGGAAACTGTCGATACATTTGCGAAAATAATCATTCCTGAGTTTGTGAACAGTTCCGAAGTCGGAGCATGGCGCTTTGATGTGCTTGCGGAAGCGCACCACATGCGGGGAGAGTATTTGAAGGAGCTGGAAGAAGTCAGTAAGGGTCTGGCTCACTTTCCAGACAATGTCACTCTCTGTGTAAGCAGAGTTCGTGCTCTTGCGGCGCTGGGAAGAATACAGGAAGTCTTAGGGGTGATTGATGAAAGCATGGCCATGACTCAGCAGCCCGAAGCTCCAGGATATATCATGCTCGAAGCGGCTCAGGAACTGCGTGCTCATGGCTATTTGAATGAATCCAAAGAGATAGCGAACCGCGCTGTCATCTGGTCTCAAAGTCGAATCAATGAGGACGCACCCTCCGAAAAACAACGCTCCAGCCTTGCATATGCGTTCTATGTGGCCGAACAATGGGAGAACGCTCAGACGCTTTTCAAAGAATTGAGTGAGGAATTTCCTGATAACATCGAATACAAAGGATTTCTGGGAAGACTGGCCGCTCGCAGGGGAAATGAAAAAGAAGCTCTCAAAATTTCAGAAGGATTAACTGGCGTTGAGCAGCCTTATCTTTATGGAGACCATACCTATTCACGAGCCTGTATCGCCTCTCTCCTTGGCGAACAAGAACAGGCTGTGGAACTCCTTCGGGAAGCTTTCGCTCAAGGCCGGCCTTATGGCGCTTATCTGCATCGGGACATGGATTTAGAACCTCTCCGTGAGTACCCTCCCTTTCAGGAATTGCTCTGGCCGAACCAGTAGCACTGGCCTTTAGAGTAATCTTTGCGCCCTTCTCTTTTGAACAAATCGCATTCTATTTTCTCATTTTTCCGTTCAGTTATTTTCCCTTCCATTCTTGCATAATTTCTCCGAAGCATTCCAGTCCGCTCGGGATGACAGCGGCGTAACCGCCTCCGGGTTGAGTCCAGCCTCCGGCAAGATAAAGGTTTTGAATCGGTGTCTTGTGCGGAAGCCGTCTGGGAATGGAGTTGTCCAGGGTCTGGTCCCATCCGTAGATCGCGCCGCGATAATTTTTCGTGTACCGCACGTTAGTCAAAGGAGTCCCGATTTCTTTGACCTCGATCGCTTTTCTAAGCCCTGGAAGAAGAGTTTCTTCAATTTTGTCGATCAGAATGTCCGCCATCCGCTCTTTCTCCTTCCGGTAAGCCTTTTTCTTTCCCTGGAAGTAATCGGATTCATATTTTTCCCAGTGACTGTAACCCTGGAGATTGAGGATGTTCAGTGTGTTTTT
Source organism: Candidatus Aminicenantota bacterium (assembly GCA_004378665.1). Taxonomy (GTDB): domain Bacteria; phylum Acidobacteriota; class Aminicenantia; order Aminicenantales; family Aminicenantaceae; genus SOIA01. The sequence goes on along the minus strand of SOIA01000326.1, from coordinate 4,000 downwards.
GCCTTCAGGGGAATAACCTTTGTAGAGATTGTCATACAGTGTGAGCCCAAAACCCTGATTTTCCATATCCGCGTTGAGGGCATCTTTGTAACTGGCTTCTATGTCGTAATCAGTCTCGTAAAAGATTTCGGTGTCTTTGATACCGACCTTATTAACCAGGTCTTTTTTCAACCCCAGGAACACCTGGAAAGTCGAGAGGCTGGCTGTGAACGTGTCCATCCTGTCCAGATAACTTTTCAAGTGGTCATCCTCCTCCATCATGGAGTGGAAGGTATCATAGGCATTCGCGTTCGAGACAACGACTTTTCCTGTGAATTCCTGACCGTCGGCTGTTTTCACTCCGTAGGCGGAGTGGTCTTTGACCAGGATTTTTTCGACTCCAGTCCTGAGCATGACCTTGCCGCCTCTCTCTTCGATGAATTTCATCAGTGCGTCGCTGATTTTTTGGGATTTTCCTACAGGATAATATCCCCCTTCCTGGAGATAGCCTATCGTGGGCATGGCGTAGTAAAGACTGGCCAGTTTCGATGGCGGCAGCCCATAATAGCCCCAGAGGCCAGAAATGATGAATTTGAGTTTGGTGTTTTTCACCCGGGCATCCAGCATCTGCCCCCATGTTTGATTGACGCTCTGTGATAGATAGGGATAGTCTTGACGAAAGGTCATCATGTTGACCTGACCTCGGGCTTCGGATATTTTTTGGATGTCTTTGGTCAGGCCTTTCATGTCGTCGAAGATACCCTGGATACCTTCCTTTTCATCAGGGAAGTGATTTATCAAGATTTCGATGTAGCCCGGGAGGTTTTTGTGTGGAACACGAATGTCATAGTCGGGCAAGATAAGCCGGTAGAGGTCAGGATGAGGCACAAATTCGATATCCTTGATCTCGGGGAAACCCGGTATCAGGTTATGAACTCCATTTCGTTCCTCGACAGTTGTGGAATGCAGGGAGACATCGAAGACAAATCCTTTTCGCTTGAAGGTCGTCGCGTATCCTCCGGGCTTGCTGTGATGCTCGAGAACCAAGGCCTTGAATCCCTGCCTGGCAAAGGCCGCGGCGCAGCTCAACCCGCCAAGGCCAGCGCCGATGACCACAGCATCAAAATCATTTGTTCCTTTGCTTTCTTGAGTGCCCTTCGGGAAAGCTTCCCAATTGAGAGCCGCTAAGGATAAACCTCCCAAAAGTGTTTTCAGGAAATCTCTTCTTTCCATGATATTATCGGACATCGCTCCTCCTTATTTTCGTAGATAAGATTGATAATCATTCATTGATTAATATCAGTAATCCTTTTGGATTGTCCATTCATTTCATGATATCTGCGGGTTTGAGAATTGTCCAGTCATAGACATGCCGGTCCTTAGAAAAGGGCTTTAAAGACTTCCCCCAGGGTCAGCCTCAGCCCCTGTTGATAAGCATCATCCCATCTTTTGGTCTTATCCACCCATCCCTGTTTGGATGTGTCGGGGGGGATATCATCCCAGACTGGTTTTCCGGGATAATTGATGGTGATGTCTCCGTTCACGTATCTTTGACCTGCCTCATCCCATTCGGCCTGTTTAAACTGTCTGGCGTTCCTGAACCCCAGCTTCATCAGGGCCAGCATCCTGTTGCGGCCTCCTCCGACAGCCAGGCGTTTTGCGTTGGGGAGAGAATGAATTCGGACAGGGCCTTCTTTCACGAATTCTGAGAGATACAGTCTTTCATAAAGACGGAACTTTGTTAACCAGGCGATTTTTCCATCAGGCTTCACGAAGTCCCATTTCAATGAGGAGAGGTCAGTGATCTCATCACTTCCGTGCTGGTCGAGATGCTGTCCCATCGGGAAGAGAGTGACTTCCTGCCCGTCAGTTGTGAACTTGAACACAGGACTTCCGGGCAATCCGCTTTTTAATGCAAGAGCTTTGAACAAATTGTACTCTGGATACTTTGCGTTGCAGTATGCCCCGTGAATGATCCTGAACAGATATCCCAATCCAAGCTTTTCAATGATGATGGTGATGAGTTTCCAGCTCATGTGTTCACTTGACCGTGTTTGAGGAGCCGAAGCTGTTACAAAAATTTTTCTGCCAGCAGATTATAGAGTCTTTCTCTCATTCCTTCAAGATTCAGCATCCTGGCTTTGACTCCCTGGTCGGTTTCTACCCAATACACCTGACCTTTTAATGTCTTCAAGTATTTCTCGTCTATATCTTCTTCATCTCTCAATGTGATGGGAAGAATTTCCAGTGCTGTTTTTACTTTGATGTAAGGAAGAAAAGGTTTAGTCTGTTCGTCATAGAGCTTCAATCTTTTTTCTATGGTTTCGATGTGGTCATCCGCTCGGGTGACGAGTTTCCCACCGCATTTATCGCAGACACCTTCTATATGAGGAAGGTCAAAATCGCTGTATCCTGTGGCACACTCCACACATACTCGCCTGTTGCCTTCTATGATTCCAAAGACTAAAAATTTCCGGGGAACATCCAGGTAAAGGGCGAGGTCGATCTTGATTTTCGAAAACAGGGCTTCTGCCTGAGCTTGAGTTCGCGGGAATCCGTCAAGGATAAACCCGTTTGTCTGGCATTTTTCCTGGCTGAGATGTTCCATTATGATGGGAACAATGATCTCATCCGGGACGAGTGCGCCTTGCTCCATGTAGGAAGCGGCGTTTTTTGACAGGTCTGACTCCGGATCATCTTTTACCGCCGCTCTTAATGCGATGCCCGAAGAGACATGAACAAGACCCAGGGCTTCAAGGTCGCGAGACCTGTTACCTTTTCCGCTGCCGGGAGGTCCAAAAAGAATTATTTTTTTTCCTCTGACAGCGTTTTTGAGTTTGTCCAGGTTTTTCCATGGATGCTTTTTCATCACATCTTTTCCAGGATTTCAGCGAGATTGTCATAGCTGCTGATGGTAAAGTCGGCTGTGTTGTTATCCTTGTATTTCTTGTTGACACCGGCAAACAGGATGGCCCGCATGTTCGCCCCCCTGGCTCCGACGATATCCGAGTATTCAGAGTCGCCGATATGGACAGCCTCTTCCGGCCTGCCGCCCAGTTTTGCCAGAGTCTGTTCAAATATCTGCTTGTGTGGTTTGGCCACACCGGCATCATCCGAGAAGGTCATATGGGAGAAATATTTAGGAAAATCATAATCCCCGAGAAGGTTACGGACTGTGTTGGCCGAATGCCAGCCAGTGTTGCAGATGACGGCCATTCGATATTCTTTGACTAGAACTTCGAGTGCTTCTTTTATCCCGTCTATGACCGGAGGACGGAATTCCAGGGCAATTTTGTCGCAGTAATCCGCGGCTTTGTTGATCTCATCATGGGAAAGATTGAGGCCGGCAAGTTTCAAGAGAGTCCTGACTCTGGCCATGCTGTTCTGAGTTTTCCTGTGATCGATGATGAAATTTTGGAAAAGCTCAGCTTCTTTTGAAAAAAATCTATCAACTTCTTCTTCTGTCACCGTGAATCCCTTGTTTTTCAAAAGAAAAGCAAAGTATTCCTTCCTTTTAGTATTCCTGCTGCCATCGTCATCAATCAGAGTATCCCAGCAGTCAAAAGTTATCGCTTTGATCATTTTTATCTTCTCCCTTCCCAGCTATGTAAAGTGTAACTCTTGTGTCTTGAGCCGTCAGGAAAATGAATTTCCATTTTTATTGTGGACTGTCGCTCTCGGATGTACTCCTAAGATTTATATCAGGAAAAATCAGAATGTCAAATCTAACGGAAAAGGGACGGATGATCGAGCCAGAAAAATAAATGCGTTGAGTGGATTTGCTTAGGAACAAAATTTTCTATATATTTAATTCTTATCAATTCCATTGGGAGAGAATGTCATTGCGGGCGAAACGATGCATTCTCACAATTCTCAGTAAGATGTTTTTTTTGAGACGACCTGAATATTTTATTTAAAGGAAAGAGGAATGAAAAAAGTAGCGATTCTGGGCATCATTTTTGTTTTACTATTTGTTTTTTCGAGCTGCGCTCCTGGCCCCAACACGGCCGAGAAGACTCCC
>SOIA01000116.1 GCA_004378665.1 Candidatus Aminicenantota bacterium | reverse complement strand
ATGTTGAGGAAAAGGTAAAAATCCTGAAAAAAAAGATATCTGAGTTAGATTGAGGATATCCTTTTACCACTTCGACCACTTCGATTGTGATTCTCAGGGTCAAGCAAAACCAGCCACCACCAAAGAACTGCTGGCCAATTCCATTGGACAGCGTTCAATTTCAACAAGATCATTGTGTTGGAGGAAATATGTTAAGCCTCCCTGATTCAAGAATTGACGTTCGTTTCGAAAATGTTCTCTCCCGGCCATCTTTTCTACCAACAGAATGAAAAGTGCTCCCGCCCGAGACCTTTTATTCCAAGGATTCTCGAAATCAACCAAAATCATTTGGCCATCTGGAGCCAACAGCCACCTAGCTTCTTCTATCATTGTTGCCATCCTCTTTCCTCCTTTGTTTTGAATAATTCTACCTAATTAAACATTAGATTTTTTTGCGATTTCTTTTCTAGCTTATAGCGCTGGCAGAATTTGATGTTAAATCATAAGCGAACAGACCACTCCCTTTGTCACCACCACGTCACCAGAATGCCTAAAATTGAGTAAAATCGCCTAAGATTGCCTAAATGGATTTTCAGCTTTTACAGGGAAAAAGATGGTGGAGCTGATGGGGATCGAACCCACGACCTCTTGACTGCCAGTCAAGCACTCTCCCAGCTGAGCTACAGCCCCACCGAGGATTATCCATATTACAAAAAGATTGGATTCCAGTCAAGATATCCCTTGCTTCAGCCTGAAAGGCATCCAAACCACAGAAAAAAGACAAAAAGATGGCAAAAAAGCGGGAAAAGTCTGACATTTATTACAATTCCTATATATTTTTTAAAAGTTTTGTTTTCAATAACAAAAAAAAATGATAAAATATTTCTGGAAAAAGGAATAAAGCATGCCTGTCCCAAAAAAACCAAGCAAATCTTATAGAAGCCTCCTCTTCTGGGTCGGCCTGGGAATTATCATGATTATCCTCTGGAGTTTGCTTCAGTCCCAGGCAACGGTCAAAAAAGAAGTTGTCTTCAGCGACTTCATTATAGACGTGGAAGAGAATAAGGTATCTGAAGTCACTATTGCTGGGAACCAGATCAATGGAAAATACGTCGACGGGTCTCCTTTCAAAACCATTACTCCTGCCCAGTATGATGACCTGGTCAATATTCTCCGCGAACACAATGTCATCATCTCAGTAAAGGACACCTCTCGAAGCCCCTGGTTTTCCTATCTTTTCACCTGGTTTCCGATTCTTCTCCTCATCTTCTTCTGGGTATTCTTCATGCGCCAGATGCAGTCCGGAGGTAACAAAGCCCTTTCCTTCGGTAAAAGCCGGGCCAAGCTTTTTTCCGGGACGCAGAAAAATATCACGTTCAAGGATGTGGCGGGTGTGGAAGAGGCCAAGGAAGAACTCCAGGAGATTATCGGATTCCTGAAAGACCCCAAGAAATTCCAAAAACTGGGAGGACGTATCCCGAAAGGCGTGATCCTGATCGGAGCTCCGGGAACGGGTAAAACACTCCTTGCCCGAGCAGTCGCAGGGGAAGCCGATGTCCCCTTCTTTTCCATCAGCGGATCGGATTTTGTGGAGATGTTCGTCGGTGTCGGTGCATCCCGGGTGAGAGACCTGTTCGAACAGGGAAAAAAGCAGGCGCCCTGCCTGATCTTCATCGATGAGATCGATGCTGTCGGACGCCAGAGAGGCGCGGGTCTTGGCGGAGGCCATGACGAGCGCGAACAAACTCTGAATCAGCTTTTGGTGGAGATGGATGGTTTTGACGCCAACGAAGGCGTCATCCTCATCGCCGCAACCAACAGACCCGACATTCTGGATACCGCTCTTCTTCGCCCAGGTAGATTCGACCGGAGAATAGTGGTCAACATGCCGGACGTCAAAGGGAGAGAGGACATCCTGAAGGTTCACGTGAAAAATATCCCCTTGTCCAAAGATGTCGATCTGCAGGTCCTTGCTCGCTCGACTCCAGGCTTCTCAGGCGCCGACCTGTCCAATGTCGTTAACGAGGCCGCTTTGGTCGCAGCCCGCAAAATCCAGGATAATGTCACCATGAAAGATTTTGAAAGTGCCAAAGACAAGGTTCTGATGGGCGTGGAGAGAAAGAGCATGATCATCAGCGACGAAGAGAAGAGAAGCACATCCTATCATGAGGCAGGCCATGCCCTGGTCGCTTCTCTTCTTCCGGAAGCCGATCCCATCCATAAAGTGACTATCATCCCGAGAGGGTTGGCTCTTGGAACAACACAGCAGTTGCCTCTCGATGACCGCTACACGTATTCCAAAGATCACCTCGAAGCGCAGCTTTCCGTGCTGATGGGAGGCCGGGTCTCCGAGGAATTGTTCCTCAATAAGACGACGACCGGAGCCGCCAACGATTTTGAAAAAGCCACTGAGATTGCCCGCAAGATGGTCTGCCAGTGGGGAATGTCCGACCTCGGACCCCTCACATTCGGCGAACGGGACGACCTGATCTTCCTCGGTAAAGAACTGGCCATGCACAAGAATTTCAGCGAAAAAACCGCGGAAATGATCGACGCCGAAGTGAAAAAGATCGTCACAAGAAACTATGACAGGACAAAAGAGCTGCTGGAAAAAAACAGGAATAAATTGCTCATGGTGGCCAAAGCCCTCCTTGAAAAAGAAGTCTTAACCTCCGATGAGTTGGAGGCGGTCATAAAAGGGAAGAAACTCGCAAAAAGCAAAAAGGCGCCTCCCCCATCAGGAGCGAACAAGGAAAAGACAAAGAAAGAATCCAAAAAAATTCAACCCATAAAAAAACCGGATTTAGCCAAAGCATAAAAGGTGACTAAAGAGTACATTCTTCAGGTCAACGGCAAAAAGATCACTTTAGGCCTCAGAACCTGGATAATGGGTGTCATCAATATCACGCCTGATTCATTCTCGGATGGGGGCCTTCATTTCGATAAGGAGAAAGCCTTAGAGAAAGGGCTCCAGCTTGTCGAGGAAGGCTCTGACATTATCGATATTGGGGGAGAAAGCACGAGACCCGGCTCTGAATTCATTCCCGCAGATGAAGAAATCAACCGCGTCATTCCGGTCATCACAGCCCTGAGGAAACGCACAGAAGTCTTGATTTCCGTTGACACGACCAAGTCAGAGGTCGCCAAAGCTGCCCTCGATCACGGGGCAGACATCATCAATGACATCAGTTCTCTGCGGCTTGACCCTCAAATGGCTTCCCTGGCCGCACAGGAGGATGTCCCGGTCATCCTGATGCACATGAAGGGAACACCCAAAACGATGCAGGTTCATCCGACCTATGAGGACGTGCTGCACGAGGTCAAAACCTTCCTCAGAGAATCGATCGACAGGGCCCAGGCTTCCGGGATAAAAAAAGAGAAAATCATCATCGATCCGGGAATCGGGTTCGGGAAAAGACTCAAGGACAATCTCACACTGATCAACAACCTCCATGTTCTTGAGGAGCTGGACCGGCCTATTCTTATCGGAGTGTCACGAAAGTCCTTTATCGGAACCATCCTGGATTCACCTCCTCAGGAGAGGCTGGAAGGCACTATCGCCTCCGCCATTTTGAGCGTCGTTCACGGCGCCGCTATACTCCGGGTCCATGATGTCGCATCGGTCAAAAGAGCTGTGCGCGTGGCTGAAGCCATCATCAAAGAGGATTTCACCGAGCGCACCTCTCAAGAGAGCGGAGAGAAAAAGAGAAGCTATGTTTGCTAACATCATCAACACCTTCTCGCATTTCACGGTTGCGGACCTCGTGGATATTCTCCTCGTGACCTTTATCATCTATTACATCCTCCTGTTTATCAAGGATACCAAAGCTTATCAGATGGCCATCGGATTCAGCATAGTCGGGCTTCTTTTTCTCGTCACGAAGTGGGGAAACCTGATCGTGTCCAATTCACTGATAAGAAATTTCGCTCCCTGGGCGATCATCGCCATCATTATCCTTTTTCAGGGAGAGATCAGAATATTCCTCACCACCATCGGTTCACGTTCTCTCAGAAAACCTCTTTTCATGAAGTCATTCACCGAAAAACTGGAAAACGTCTTTTTGGCTGTCAATTTTCTGTCTTCCAAAAAGATCGGGGCCTTGATCGTGATCGAGAAAGAGATATCGCTCAACAGCTACATCGACCGGGGCACAAAGATCGATGGAGAACTCTCAAAGGATCTTTTGGTCAACATTTTTTTCCCCAACTCGCCTCTTCACGATGGTGCCGCGATCATCCAGGGGAATAAAATCTCTGCGGCAGGCTGCCTCTTGCCTTTGCCTGCTCGACATAAACTGGGGGACGCGTACGTGGCACGGACGCGTCATCTCGCTGCCATAGGCCTGTCCCAAGAAACCGATGCGGCTGTGATCGTTGTGTCCGAGCAGACAGGAACAATCTCTCTGGCAACCAAAGGGGAGCTCAAAAGAGGGCTGGATAAGGTTCAGCTCAAGGACAGTTTGCTTAAATACCTGCAAAGAAGATGAAAATATACTTGAGAAATCTAATTTTTAAAAACTGGGGACTCAAACTCTTTTCCCTCCTCCTTGCTCTCATTCTGTGGACCACTCTCATTCCGCCAGAAAAGATATTTTCAGAAAAAACCCTGACTATTTCCTTAGAGACCCATAATTTACCTCAGGATATGGAACTGGTGAAGAAGCCCACGGCAACCATCGATGTGACGATCCGGGCTCCCGATCGATACATGGACCAGATCACATCGACTAACGTTGTCGCCGAGTTGAACCTGGCAAACGCTTCGCTTTTCCAGGAAGACTATACTCTCAATGAGTCCATGATCAGTATGCCCGCGGGTGTCAGGGCCACTGTCATCAAAATCACTCCCAACACCGTTAATCTGAAACTCGAAAAGTCCATAGAGATCATGCTGGACGTGAAACCCGATATCATCGGAGACCTGATAGAAGGGCTCAAAGTCGAAAGAATCGAAGTCGATCCCGCTCAGATTCCGATCAAGGGAGCAGAGAGTAAAGTCAGGGAGGATTATAAGGTCAGAACAACTCCCATCGATATTTCCACGCTGATGCAGACGACAGAACTCGAGGCAGACCTTATCCTTCCCAGCCCAGACTTGAGGTTCGCGACCTCTTTGACAAAGGTCAAAGTCACGATCTTTATTGTGGAAGAAGAACCAGCGAGGACGCCAGGCCAGAAAAAACTGCGAAGAAAATTAACTTCCTCCTTGAATCCCTAGGATTTTTCGCTATAATCTATTCCTGTATCCAGATATTCTATCTTTAATATCTCAATAAAATGGAAAGACTTTTCGGAACAGACGGAATTCGAGCCATTGCCGGGCAGGCTCCTCTCGATCATCCAACGATTTGCTGCCTGGGAGAAGCCCTGGTTTCTCTCCTTAAAGAAAAGGGCCTCGAGCCGCGCGTTCTTGTCGGGCAGGACACGCGCGAATCCGGCAAATGGATCGAGGAAGCGCTGTTCCAGGGAATACAGGAAGCACAAGGAGAAGCAGTTTCCGCCGGGGTTATCCCCACCTCAGCGGTATCCTTCCTGACAAAAACACACGGATTCTCTTCGGGAATCGTTATTTCGGCATCCCATAATCCTTACGAGGATAACGGAATCAAGATATTCTCCTCTCAGGGAATAAAGATCCCGGATTCATGGGAAAGACAGATTGAAGAACTCATCAGCAAGGGGCCGGAGAACGTCAGCCGAAAAAAAATAGATATCTCTTCTCAAGACACACTCGGCCAGGACTACACGAAATTCCTGAAAGAACGGTTTTCCCATATTCACTTTTCCAGGAAAATGAAAGTCGTCCTGGACTGCTCGAACGGAGCCAGCTCATCTTTTGCACCGCAGGTCTTCTCGGACCTGGGAGTGGAAGCCATCGCTTTGAATAATGCTCCGAACGGGAAAAACATCAACGCGGGCTGCGGCTCTCTCTATCCGCAGAATCTGGCTCGAGAAGTGGTGGATAACAGGGCGGACCTGGGGATTGCCTATGACGGGGATGCAGACAGGGCCATCTGGGTGGATGAGAAGGGAAGAATCCTGAACGGCGACCATACTCTTTATGTTCTCTCCCGGTATATGAAGGCCAAAGGTTTTTTAAAGTCGGACACTGTGGTGGCCACAACCATGAGCAACATCGGCCTCGAAAAAGCCCTGGAAGAGAACGGTCTAAAGCTGGACCGCGCCCAAGTGGGCGATAAGTACGTCCTTGAACACATGATGCGATTGAACACGAACCTGGGTGGAGAACAGTCCGGACACACCATCTTTCTGGATGACTGCCCCACGGGTGACGGAATACTGACGAGCCTCAAAATGCTCGAAGCCATGGCATCGCAGGATCTCCCCTTATCCAAATTGGTTGAGGATTTCAAGGAATTCCCACAGCTTCTCGTGAACGTCAAGGTCTCGAGGAAAGTTGAATTCAACCGATTCCCGGAAATAGAGAACACGATGAAGGAGATCGAAACGTCACTGGGAGATTCCGGCCGCATAAACGTCCGGTATTCGGGAACAGAGCCTGTGGTGAGAATCATGATCGAAGGCAGAGACAACAGCGAGATAGAAGGCTATTCCAACCAGATGGCTGGCATCATCCAAAAACATCTGGGGAAAAAAGAAAAAAAGGGGCCAGGCCCCTTTTTTTGGAGGAAAAAATGAAGCTTGCCGTCAACGTGGATCATTTCGCGACAATCAGAGAAGCCCGCCAGAGTAATGAGCCCGAGCCTGTCCTGGCTGCTCTCCTGGCTGAACAAGCAGGAGCCGAAGGCATTGTCTGTCATATCAGAGGTGACAGGCGCCATATCAAAGAGCGCGACCTGAAATTGTTCAGAGAAACCGTCAAAACAAAGCTCAACTTTGAGATGGCGGCTACAGAGGAAATGAAAAAAATCGCCCTGGATATCCAACCGGAGATCGTCTCATTGGTTCCGGAACGCCCGGAAGAGTTGACAACCGAAGGAGGGCTGGATGTGATCTCCAACGAGAAAGAACTCGGGCCGCACATCAAAGAGCTGCGGAACTCAGGGATAAAAGTCAGCATCTTCGTTGACCCCAATTTGAAACAGATCGAAACCTGCAAAAAGCTTGGCGTTGACCTGATCGAGATCAACACGGGAAAGTACGCGGACCTGAAGCCCGGAGAGGAACGCCTGAAGGCACTGGACGAGATCAAGAAAGCGGCTGAACACGGCCACAGCCTGGGGCTGGAAATCCACGCCGGACACGGACTGGATTATAAAAACGTCCTTCCTGTGGCGGCTATCCCCGAGATCACAGAATTCAGCATCGGCTTCTCCATCGTGGCCCGGTCAGCGATCGTCGGAATCGAGAGCGCTGTCAAAGAGATGGTGGCTTTGATCGAAAACTATTAAATCTTCCGAGGGAACAAACAGCACTAGAGGTCAGCATGGACATCAAAGTAAATTTCGATCGCCTCAAAAAAGATATCGAATCCCTATCCCAAATCGGACGCGATCCTCAAGGGGGAATCACCCGGCCGTCTTTCAGCAAGGCCGACCTTGAGGCGCGGGATTGGCTCAAGGGGAGGATCGAAAGCTCCGGCCTTGCCCTTGGTGAAGACGGTGCCGGGAATATCTTTGGCCGCAAAGAAGGAAAAGGAAAAACGATCATGGCCGGGTCCCACATCGATACGGTCATCAACGGCGGCATGTTCGACGGATCCATCGGAGTCCTCTCTGCCCTCGAATGCTTAAGGAGGATCAAAGAGGAAAACATTCCGCATTCCAAGCCGCTCGAAGTGGCGTCTTTCACTGATGAGGAAGGAAATCTATCCGGAGATTTTCTGGGAAGCCGCGCATTCACCGGCCTGCTGGACCAGGAAATACTGGAAAAAGGTTTGACTCAATTCGGGGTCCCTCTCGCGGAAATCCTCGAGGGAACCAACTTCACGATCCAGAGCATCATGGAAGCTCATGAGCAGAGGCCGGACATCGAAGCCTTCATTGAAATCCATATCGAACAGGGACCCGTGCTCGAGACAGAAAACAAAACCATCGGGATCGTGGATGGCATTGCAGGCAAGCATTACAGATGGTGTTCATTCGCCGGGAAAGCCAGCCATGCCGGAACCACTCCGCTCGAACTCCGCCAGGATGCCTTCCTGGGCCTTGCGGATTTTGCGCTGAAGAGCACCCAGCATGTGGCCACCGAACATTACGGCAGCATGGTGACCATCGGAAGGGTCAGCGTAAGGCCTGGAGCCTTCAGTATCGTTCCCGGCCAGGTGGATTTTTCCTTTGAATTCAGGAGTCAATCGAAAAAAACACTGGAGGAGCTAAAAAAACATCTCTTTTCACTCGCCGAGGATGTCGCATCGACTCGAGGGTTGGAGTTCGGTTCAAAGCTCGTGGATGAAACAGAGCCAGTGAGCATCCCTGCCCGAATCCAGGATATCATGAAGGACGAATGCGAAAATCTGGGATATTCTTCCATGACTCTGCCCAGCGGCGCAGGCCACGACGTCCAGATTTTAGCCAGTGTAGCAGAGCCCGGGATGATATTCATCCCCTGTGTGGATGGAATCAGCCACTCTCCTCAGGAGATGATCCAGTGGGAGGATCTCGAAAAAGGAGCGAACCTGCTTCTCCAGGTATTGATCAGGCTGGCAAGTTGATTCTTTCGGGTAGTCTATACTTCTAAGTCATCCGGCTTCGGACGGAATCTCCGCGCTTCTTTTTTTTTGGAATGCTTCCTTTTGTCTTCCAGCATCTTGAGTTTCGCCCTCTTCGAGCGCTTTCTTTTCTGCCGGCGGATTTTGGCGATCCTCTGCTGCTCCTCGCTTTCCTTTCCCTTGATCATTTCTTCAATCTTACCGGCAAGGATCCGCCTGGCAAGAAAGCGGTTCAATGACTGATATCTTTCCCTCTGGCATTTCACCTCGATCTGCGTGGGAATATGTTTCAGGTAGACACATGTTGAGGTTTTATTGACCTTCTGCCCGCCTTTACCGCTTGAGCGGATAAACTTTTCGACGATATCTTTCTCGAAGATGCCCAGACTCTCCATCCTTTTACGCAGGGCTTCATCCTTGTCTTTTCTGACGCTGATATTTCCCATTTTAACCTAATCCGAATCGTCCTTTCATGCGGATAAATATGGAGCGGGGCTGATTCAGCTTCCCGAATATCATCCCGCATCCTCAATTTACCACAAATCAGGTCTATGTTTCCATTCCGTTGACGGAGACCTCAAATTTCTATACACTCTTAGACTCGTCATTTGAAAATGTTCAAAAGTTCATCAAGAAAGGAAAACACAATGATACAGAAAAACAAAGCCCTCATTCTCCTTTTGGGCATTGCTTTCGTCCTGTTGTCCTCCCATCCTTTTCTCTGGGCACAACAGAAAGACCCTCAGACAGTGGCGGAATCAAGTGACTTCACCGCGACTTCACGATATGCGGACGTCATGAAGTTCATCGAAGAGCTCCAGCAGAAGAGCTCTCTCCTGAGGGTGGAGACGCTCTGTGTGAGCACAGAAGGCAGGAAAATTCCCCTTCTTGTCATCGGCAATCCTGTTCCCTCTTCTCCGCTCGCCCTTCAGTGTGATAAGAGGGCTGTGATCTACATCCAGGCGAACATCCATGCGGGTGAGGTCGAGGGGAAAGAGGCGACCCTGATGCTGGCCCGCGATATCCTCCTCCAGGAGAAACCTCCCTATCTTGACAATTTGGTCATCCTCATCGCTCCCATCTTTAACGCGGATGGGAATGAAAAAATCAGTCCCAACAACCGCCGGAGGCAGGCTGGGCCGGAGAAAGGAGTGGGAATCCGCTACAACGGTCAAAACCTGGATCTGAACCGTGACGGGATAAAACTGGAAAGTCCCGAAGTCCAGGGCATGGTGCGCAACATACTCAACCGATGGGATCCTTTCCTTCTCGTGGACTGTCACACCACCAACGGGTCTTACCATCAGGAGCCTGTGACTTATGTCTGGCAGCTCAACCCGAACGGTGATCTCTCCATCATCGAGTACATGAGAGAAAAAATGATGCCCTCGATCAAAACACATCTGAAGAAAAAATACGATGTTCTCTCAGTCCCCTACGGAAACTTCATGGACTACCGAAACCCTGAGAAAGGATGGAGGCCTTCCGGTCCTCAACCCCGCTACATCACCAATTATATAGGCCTCAGGAACCGGATGGCGATCCTGAACGAGAATTATTCCTACGCGGATTACAAAACCCGTGTATTGGGCTGTTATTATTTTCTCCATTCGATCCTGGAATACTGCCATGGCCATAAGGATGAGATCATGCAGCTTATCCATACGGCAGACCAGAGAATGATCCAGAAAGGCCTTCAGCCTTCCGAAGATAATACTTTTGCAGTGGAATACGACTTGAAGCCCCTCGAAAAGAAAATCACAGTGCTGGGATACGAGATGGAGATCACCGAAAGAGAGGGCGCCCGGCCTCAGGTCAGATTAACAGATAAGGAAAAGGCCTATTCCGTCCCCTACTATGTCGATTTTGTCCCCAAAAGGTCTGTCTCCTTCCCTGCAGGCTATCTCCTGCCAACCGCAGACTCTGAAATCATCAACAAATTACTCCAGCACGGCCTTCTGGTGGAAAAGCTGACAAAGCCCGCAACGCTCGAGGTGGAGTCTTTCCGCATCACGGAAATCAAAGGAGCCGAAAGGATTTATCAGGGTCACCGGACGAATCAGGTGAAAGGGGAATTCAAACGGGAAGAGATCGAATTTCCGGAGGGAACTTTATTTATCCCGACTGCACAACCTTTGGGCGCGCTGGCAGCCTACCTTCTCGAACCGGAGAGTGACGACGGACTGCTGGTCTGGAATTTCTTCGACCGCCACATCGTGCCCCAATGGGGCCGAACGCCGCAAGCCTGTCCCGTGTACAAACTCCTCAAGCCAGCGCACCTTGCCAAAGAGCGTGTAAAGTGATCGGGTGTGTTTTAAAATAAAGAGTGAGAGTTATTTTTTCTTTTTTTTCGAGGCAACCAGGAATTTGCCGCAGTTCTCACAGACATAGATATCGTTGCTTCCTTCGATGGCCGAGCTCATTCCGGTGGCCACGTTGATGTTGCAGCCCTGACAGGCTCCCTCATTCACTTCAGACACGGCAAAGCCGTATCTCTTCATGAGCCTGTCAAACCTGTCCACGAGAGATCTATCGAGCTCCTGGCGAATCAGGTTGGCCTGCTCTTTGAGCTGTTTCAGCTGGCTCCCTTTTGCCTTTTTCATCTTGATCTCGATGGTCTGAAGTTTCTCGAGAAGGCTTCCCCGGCTGATAATCCGGTCTTCTCGGGGAAGCCGCAGTTCGACCTCTGACAAAACTTGTAACAATTCCGTCTTATTCTTGGCTTCGAACAGCCTCCGCCTGAAACCGTCTTTTCTCAAGAATTGCGCCAGTCCGGCAAAAAGATGGTTGAAAAGACCAGGGAGAGAAGGATTCCAGATAACAAGGATAATGATGTGAACTTTCTTGTCATCGATAGCGTCAAAATCGATCCCGCTTTTAGACTTTCCGACGGCAACCGCGATATCTCCTCCGGTGTCCACGCGCGCATGGGGGAGAGCGACATTATGCCCGATGGCTGTGGATTCCAGGCGCTCTCTATCAATAATCCGAGTCAGAAGCAGCTTTTTATTTTCAATCAACTTCTGTTTGGCCAGAACATCCAGCAGTTCGCCAAGAGCCTGGACCTTGTCCTTGGCTTTAAGCTCGTAGATGATCTGTGTGGGTTTGAGGTAATCGGATAAGTGTGTGCTAAGGGAAAAACTCCTCATTTTTTTTTATTATAACACAAAAAATACCATCTCAAAAAGCAAAATCTTAAATTTTTCCATCAATCAAGTCTAATGGGGAGTTTCCCTATGGTTTCTTTT
This sequence comes from Candidatus Aminicenantota bacterium, assembly GCA_004378665.1. Classification (GTDB taxonomy): domain Bacteria; phylum Acidobacteriota; class Aminicenantia; order Aminicenantales; family Aminicenantaceae; genus SOIA01. Next base: position 1,278 of record SOIA01000116.1, on the reverse strand, counting down.
CAGCCATCTGATATTCTTTGACAAGTCTGAATGTTTCCTCGACGCCCTTGACCTCAACCGCTCTCGTGGCTAACTCCAATCCGAAATGAGCTGCGTCGAACGGGTCTTTTCCAGAAGCCAGCTTCACAGCCGCTCCGCCGCAAAAAACATCGCCGCAGCCTGTGGTGTCGATCACTGCTTCCGCTTGAGGGGCTGAGATTTTCATGAAGTTTCCCGGATTCATCACCAGAACACCGTCCTTCCCGAGTGTCAAATACACGGCTTTCACTCCCAGATCGAAAGCCCTCTCTCCAAATTGGAGGAAACCGTCCTCAGAAAGAACTTGATCCGGGAAGCCGAGCATCGAAGCGACTTCTTTAACGTTCGCCTGGAGAAAACTCACTCCTTCTGCCCATTCCTTCCACTCACTCAAGGGAAGATACTTCCGGGGAACATTGAGCTCCCTGGAGAGAAAGAGGGAATGGACGTCCATCCAGACCGGACAGGATGCGGAACGAACGATTTTCCGCCAGTCCGACAGTTGAATATCAAAACCGGAATTCACGACCAGAATCAGCATTCCCAGCTCGGGCAAATCCTCGATCACGGGCTCAGGAAGCAAAGACGGAACAACAGATTTCAAAACCTCGATTCTCTCTCCTTTTTCCGGATAATGAAGGTGAACCTGGTTTCCCGGGCCCGGGACCTGCCGGATGCCTTTTTTTCGCAGAGTGGACCAGTCTTTGACCATCCTGTTGACTTCATCAGCCAGTTTCTCCCCGAGGTTGGTGTGGAGACAGGTTTCCTCTCCCAGACCGCAGAGGACGGCGGCCTGGTAGAGTACTCCTCCCAATCCGGTGATTCGCTGGCCGGAATCGAACGTGATCTCATCATCAGTGATAGTCCCGATAAGACCAAATTTCATCCTCATCCCTCGCCTTTATAACTGGGAGTCATAAATACGGGCCTTAACTGCCGGTAATATAACTCCCGGTTATGCCAAAACATCTCTCCTGAATGGGCCTGAAGGCAAAAAGACACCATAAGCATTCGCTTTGCTCAACGCTGCGGCTGATAATACTCCTCAAACCAGCTTGAACAGCCTTGAGATTATCCTTTTCCGTTTTGCGTCCCAATTATGATATATTATTGAATCCGGAGTTAAAAGGAAAAAAGATGACCGGGCGAAAGGATAAAACCAGGGAGTTGATCGAAGAATTCAAGGCCAAAAGCCCGCAGTTGGGGATGAAGCTGAAAAACATGCCTGTCCCTCTGACTGCGGACATGGTGGATGAATAC
>SOIA01000253.1 GCA_004378665.1 Candidatus Aminicenantota bacterium | reverse complement strand
ATCATTGTCGCCACTGGTTTCGACCTTTATGACAAAGAAAATATGGCCGAATACGGTTACGGAAAATATTCAGACGTCCTGGATGGACTTCAGTTTGAAAGGCTCTGTTCCGCCTCTGGTCCGACGATGGGAAAAATCTTAAGGCCTTCAGACCACAAAGAACCCAAGGAGGTCGTTTTCATCCAATGTGTCGGCTCCCGAGACCCAGAGCTCCACTGTGCGTACTGCTCGAAGATATGCTGCATGTACACCGCTAAACACGCCATGCTCTACAAGCATCATGTCCCTGACGGGCAGGCGTATATTTTCTACATCGATATCCGTTCCGGCGGCAAAGGTTACGAGGAATTTGTCCAGCGAGCCGTTGAAGAGGACGGTGTTCTCTACCTCAGGGGCAAAGTTTCAAAAATATTCGAAGATAATGGAAAAATCAAAGTCTGGGGTGTAGATACACTCATTGGAAAGGACATCGAGATCGACGCCGACATGGTTGTCCTGGCCACAGCCATGAGGCCTTCCGAGGGAGCGGAAGAGCTGGCCAAAAAACTCAAGATTGCCATGGACAAGGACGGCTTTCTGGCGGAAGCCCATCCGAAGCTCAGACCTGTGGAAAGCGTGACTTCAGGAATGTTCCTTGCCGGGGCAGCTCAAGCGCCTAAAGACATCCCGGAAGCCGTGGCTCAAGCCAGCGGGGCGGCCGCAAAAGCCATTGCCATATTGTCGCAGGAACGGCTCTACCATGCTCCGACAGTCGCCGAAGTCAACTTGAACCTCTGCACCGGCTGCGGGATGTGCGTTGACGTCTGTCCTTATGATGCTCTCACACTCAAAGACGGAAAAGCGGAAGTCAACGAAGTGCTCTGCGAAGGATGCGGCACCTGTTCGGCAACCTGTCTAAGGGCAGCCATTCAGGTCAAAAACCTGACTCCGCTGCAGGTTCATGAAATGATAAGGACATCTCTCGGAGGCTGATGATGGCGGAAGAATTCGAACCGAAAATCGTGGCTTTCCTCTGCAAGTGGTGCTCTTCAGCAGGAAGCGACCTTGCCGGAGTCTCCCGGATGGAATATCCTCCCAACGTTGTCCCGATCACTGTCATGTGCTCTGGAAGCGTCTCCCCTCTTTACATATTATCCGCCTTCAATAAAGGAGCGGATGGAGTCCTGGTGTCAGGATGCCACCCAGGCGACTGCCACTACATCAAGGGGAATTATTACGCCCGTAGAAGGATCGCTCTGGTTAAGAGGCTCCTGGACTATTTCGGCCTCGAGCCCCAACGCTTCCAGATGTCCTGGGTTTCAGCGGCAGAAGGAGTAAAGTACACACAGATCATAAAAGATTTTGTTCAAGAGCTTAAACCGCTCGGACCTCAAAAAAAGTTGAGGAGAGCCCAATAATGGTAAACCTCGAAGACCTCAAGAAAGAAGCCAAAGCAGTCCTGAAAGACGAAAAAGTCAAGTACGTCATCGGCTATGAAAAAAGCTCAAACGGCCTGATGCCTGCTCCAGCCTTCATCAAAAAACCGGAAGATGTCGAGAAATTGATCTGGGACCCGACCTGCATTCATAACCTCACTCGGTTCCTTACGGATGAAAAACAGAAAAAAGCAAGAGAAAAACAACCGGATGAAAGGCCGGTCGGGATCATCGTCAAAGGGTGTGACAGCCGGGCTCTGGTCGTCTTGCTTCAAGAAAAATTCATTAACCGAGAGGACGTTTATATCATCGGCGTGTCCTGCGAGAGCGCCGGAGTCGTGGACGAGAAAAAACTCTCCAAAAAATTAAAAGACAAAAAGATCGAAAATATCGAGTTCGACGAGAAAGATAACATCATAGTTACCACTAAAGATGGAAAAACCAAAATCCCAGCTTCAGAAATCCTTGCGGAGAGATGCCTCGAATGCCGAGCCAACTTTCCCGTTATCTACGATGTCCTTCTTGGAGAAAAAACCAAGCGGCAACCGGAAAATCCTTTTCAATCCGTAGAAAAAATCGAATCTCTGTCCGAACAGGAGCGATGGGATTTCTGGAAAGAGCAGCTCTCGAAGTGTATCCGATGCTATGCCTGCCGGTCAGTCTGCCCGATGTGTTACTGCGATGAATGTGTGGTGGATACGATAAATTTTGCAGTCACGGCAGACACGACCGCAGAAGAAAAAGCCCAGAAGATCAAGTGGTTAGAGAAATCCCCTGTTTTATCCGAAAATTTTGTTTACCACTTCATCAGAGCCATCCATCTGGCCGGGCGCTGCATTGACTGTGGAGAGTGCGAAAGGGTCTGCCCGTTGGACATTCCCATACGATTCCTGAATAAAAAACTGGAAAAGGACGCCAAAGAGCTTTTTGATTATGATTCGGGCTTTGACCCTGATCAACCCTCATTAATTTCTTCATTCAGGGATGAAGACCCGGAAGACTTTATCAGGTGAGACGATGGAAAAGGTGCTGGCAAAAAAATCCTTCCCTCAGTGGGTGAAGACGCTTTCCTCCTATAAAATTTTTGCTCCTATCGAGAAGGAGGATCTCTGGAGCTACGAACTCATCGAAAAACCCGAACAGATCAACCTTGACTATCTGAATACAGTCCTTTCTCCAAAAAAAATAATCTTCCCCCAGAGAGAGGTCTATTTGGAGTTCTTCGCTTCGAACGAGGAGGGCATTGAAGTGAAGGAGCTCCTTCCCGATGAAAAGCCCTCAGTCATTTTCGGAGTGAGGCCCTGTGACGCAAAAGCTCTGACTCTAACTGACAAGGTCTTTGGCGGTGACTTTGAAGACCTTTACTACTGGAACAGAAGAAAACAGACGGCCCTGGTCGGCCTCTCCTGCAGCACACCTCCTTCTCCCAACTGCTTCTGCCTTACGGTGGACGGTTCTCCTTTCTCGAAAGATGGCCTGGATGTGTTGATGACGGATCTCGGGGATAAATATTTTGTTGAGACATTGACAAAAAAGGGCGAACAGCTCGTCAATTCAGCTAAAACTCTCTTCAAGGCTCCGACAGAAAAGGATAAGAAAAATCTGGCGAAAATCCAGCAAGATGCCAAGAAAAAGATCACACGGCAAGTCGAAAACATAAAAAAAGTGCCTCCTCAACTGAAAGAGATGTTTGACTCTCCTCTCTGGGATGAAGAATCAATGAGCTGCATCCAATGCGGGATCTGCACATACCTCTGCCCGACCTGTCACTGCTTCGACATCAACGACGAAATCGATTCCTCCTCTCCCCTCAAAGGGAAGAGGATCAGAACCTGGGACAATTGCCAATTCCCGGATTTCACTATGCATTCTTCAGGGCACAATCCCAGGCCGGACAAGGCTTCCCGGTTGCGCCAGAGGATTATGCATAAATTCCAGTATTTCGTCGAACTCTACAAGAATTATCAATGCACCGGATGCGGACGGTGCATATCACAGTGTCCAGTCGGAATAGATATTATAGAAGTTCTCGACAAGGTGAGTGACTATGGAGCGTAATACTTACATTCCCAAACTGGCCAAGATCATTGACATCAAAGAGGAAGTCGATGGAGCCAGACCCATTAATACCTTCAGGACTGAGTTTCAGGAAAAGAACGGGTTTTCTTTCAAGTGCGGCCAGTGTGCCATGCTCTCTGTGTTTGGAAAAGGGGAATCGATGATCTCCATCTCCTCCTCCCCTCTTGTCAAAGATTATCTGCAGTTCAGCATACTGAAGATGGGAAGGGTCACATCATCCCTTCATGACATGCAGGTGGGAGACACTATCGGGATCAGGGGCCCCTACGGGAATGGTTTCCCGATCGAAAAGTGGAAGGGGAAAAACCTGATATTTATCGGTGGGGGGATCGGCTTAGCCCCAATCTGGTCTGTCCTCCACACGGCTCTCGGGAAAAAAGAAGATTACGGAGACTTCATGCTGATTTACGGAGCCAGGACATCCAAAGACATTGTGTTCAAGGAAGAGTTGGAAGAGCTCCGGAAAAAAATTAAAGTCCATCTCTCCGTGGATGTGGAAGAGCCGGATTGGAAAGAGTTCGTCGGATTTGTCCCCCTGAATGTCCTGGAAATCAAACCTTCGCCAAAAAATTCAATCGCAGTGACCTGCGGCCCTCCGATCATGATCAAATTTGTCATTCAAAACTTAGAAGCCCTGGGCTTCAAGGA
>SOIA01000316.1 GCA_004378665.1 Candidatus Aminicenantota bacterium | reverse complement strand
TTAAACTTGATTCTCTTTTTTCGGGGGATTTGGATGGGCTCTCCGGTTTTGGGATTCCTGCCTTTCCTGGCCTTTCGTGTTTTGACTTCGAAGCTTCCAAAGCCAGAGAAGGTCACTCGGTTTCCCTTCTTCAACCAAGAGCTGATCCCGCTGATCAGAGAAGTCAAGGCTTTTTCTGCTTGAAGCCCGGTGATTCCGGAGTCTTTGGCCATTCTGGCTGTTAATACTCTCTTATTCACAGTCAACCTCCTTAGCTTTATGCCGCTTATAAGCTGGTTTCCTTATGTTATGAGGAAGATACGTTGCATGTCAAGATAAAGTAATGAAATCCAAAAAAAAACACGTCTATTGACAGATTTAATCGTTATTCATATAATGAGGGCAACATTCAGGATGTCAAAATCCGAAAAGAGGAGCAATAATGAGAAACTTTACCCTTAAAACAGCGGTGAAATTCCTATTTTTTGCCATGATAATTTCTCTTCTGTGTTTTCAGGGAGAGAGTATCGGATTGATTCCCGGAAACGCAGGGATCGACCAGGAACAGGAAGTCAAGAAGGCGAGATTGTATAAGGATGTCTTCCCTTTGATCACTGAATCCGACCTTTACTGTTCAATCTTTGTCATGGATAAAATGGAGCTGGAGGCGCAAATCGTTGGTTCAGAAAGGGATAAAGAAAGGATACTTCTCAGAGAGAGTGAGATATTCTATGTGAATAGAGGAATTGCGTACGGCTTCGAGGTTGGTCAGCTTTACACGATACTTCAGGTCGGGGAGAAAATTAGCAATCCTATCACCGGGAAAAGGTATGGTCGCATTGTGTACAGGAGAGGCAGAGCACAGATTGTATCTGTTGAAGAGGACCGGGCGTTCGCCAAATTGGAAAAATCGTGTGGAGAAGTCATGGTGGGCCATTTCCTTGTGCCTTTTGAGGAGAAAAGCGGCCTTCTGGGAAAAGACCTTGGCTATGATGTTCCCATAAGTGAAGAGGAAGGATCCTGGGGGAGGCTGGTTTATTTTCAGGATGATTATCAACAAATTTCAAAAGGACACTACTCCATCGTAGACATTGGGGAAGAGGATGGGATTCATTTCGGACAGCAGCTCGTCATCTACAGAAAAACGGAGGGAAAGATGGGGAGCATCGAGAAGATCGGAAACTCAATCGTGATCGATACCAAGCAGAAAACGTCCACAGTGAAGATTCTCTCCAGCAATAATGCCCTGAGGGTCGGAGATTTCGTTCAGCCCCGCTACAAGTAGTCCTTCACACACATTCCACATTTTTTCTTTTCATGCGGAGTGGATCGTCTGGTTTTGGCTGCAGTGAGTTTTCCGTTTTATGCAGATCCTTTTTATAAAATGATCTGAAAACAATTCTTGAACTTTGTCGAAAAATGAATTAATTTCATATCTCCTTATAAACCTTACTGAATAGTCATGTTTGGCTGAGCATATCATAATCGTTTTAAAAGGAGTCATTCATGGGTTTAAAAAAGTTTATCGTCAACCTGGCTCCCTCTCCTCTGGTTAAGCTTTTTGCCGGCCCGTACGTGGCCGGAGACAGCATCCAGGCCGCAACAGATACATCACGCAAGTTCTGGGAAGAGAGACGCGTCTGCTCGACAATAGACCTTCTGGGCGAGGAGCTGGAGAGCGATGACGATGTCCAGTACACGGTTGGCGTCTATGAAAGATTGATCTCTGGCCTGGGTTCCCAGGAGTATGCGACTATTTCCCTCAAACCCACTCAGCTGGGAAGCCACCGGGGGACAGAGCACTGCCTGAAAATCATCGAAGGAATCGTTACTCAAGCAGAAAAGCAGGATATTAAAGTCACCCTTGATATGGAGGACCACCCTTACACAGATATGACACTGGATATATTCCGGGCCCTGATAAAGGACCATCCCACTTTTGGAACAGTCCTGCAGTCCCGCCTCTTCCGGACCGATGAGGATGTAAAGTCTTTAAAAGGACTGAACGCCCGTATCCGGATTTGCATTGGTATATACAACGAACCGAAGGACATTGCCCTCCAGAACATGCCTGAAATGAAGAAAAAAATGCTCGAGCAGATAGAGGTCCTGTTCAAAGAAGGCCACTATCCGGAGATCGCGACCCATGATGAAGCGGTCATCAACGAATCCATCAACATCGCCGAACGACTGAAAATGAAAAAGGACCAGTATGAGGTTCAGATGCTGATGGGCGTTCCGAAGCAGAATTTCCAGGATGAGCTTGTGCGGAATGGAATCCTGGTCCGCCTCTATGTTCCGTTTGCTGAGAAGTGGAAATTCGCCACGGCCTACTGCAAGAGACGGTTGGCCGCCAACCCGGCCATGGCCGCATACATACTCAAGAATCTTCTGTACAAGACTGTGGGCAAGCGTTAGCCTGTCCCCTTTTTATTGACAGATTTTTTTCTTTCTGGTAGTTTAAATCCAGAGCCTTAGTCCTGTGAGAGAGGCTTGATGCGGGCGTAGTTCAGTGGTAGAACGTCTGCTTGCCAAGCAGAAGGTCGTGGGTTCAAATCCCATCGTCCGCTCCATAATTTCTTTTATTATATCTCATCACAAGATGGAAATGGCGCGGTACCCAAGTGGCTAAGGGAGAGGTCTGCAAAACCTCGATTCGTCGGTTCGAATCCGACCCGCGCCTCCAAAAACATCATGGAGATATTAAGGATGAGCCTTCACTTTATCTTTCTTTAAGGATCCACTGAAACCCGTGCGTCGAGTCTTCCGGATACTGTTCAAGCCCGGATGGGAATGGACGAGAATCAAAGAAGAATCATTTTCTTTTTCACGGTTCTTTGTGTCTTTTGCCCTAATACTGGCCGCAGTTTCACCAGTGATTCGGTTCCTGACAGGATTTGTGTACGGCCATTACAGGCGCCCTTTTACCGGTTGGAGCTGGGCTGTTGTTCGAAGAGAGCTTCTTTTCTGCGCTGTCATCTATTTGTGTTCCCTGGCGGCTGTTTACGTGTGGGGACGGATGATCTCTTTACTGGCTCCGTTGTTTTCTTCCCGGCGAAAAAAGACAGAGTCTTTAATCTTGGCGGTCTTCAGCATGATTCCTTTCTGGTTGGGAGGGATGTTCTATCTCATTCCTGAATACGGATGGATAATAAAAATCGGTGTGGGATTTTACGGAGCTTATATCCTGTTTCGAGGTTTGACAGCCGCTCTCCTGGAAACTCCAAGGAAAAAGGTTTTCGGTTATCTCATATTGAGCAGCGTATTCGGGCTGGGACTGGTTGTCCTGGCTGAGGTGTTACCCAGATTTCTTTTCACTGCCTGGGGAGTCATTCAGATCGGCTGATTCGTCCAGAATTTTGAGAAACGCCTCTTGCGGAGATGGTGCGGCTGTGATCGGCCGGCCGATGACGAGATAGTCAGCGCCTTTCTGAAAAGCGAGCGCGGGAGTCATGATCCTCTTTTGGTCCTGAGCTGCGGCCCATGAGGGACGAATTCCCGGAGTGACAACGAGGATATCCCTCCCGCATTCTTTCTTCACGATCTCGATTTCTTGAGGCGAGCAAACAACGCCGCTCACTCCAGCTTCCTGAGCCAAGTGGGCCAGCCTGAAGACCTGGGAGATTGTGTCAGAGACCATCCCGATCTCTTCGAGCTGTTCGTTCTTCAGGCTGGTCAGGATAGTCACGGCCAAAAGGAGAGGTTTTTCCGTCTTTTGTGCCTTCGCCTCTTCTGCGGCTGATTCCACCGCTCTTTCCATCATCTCCCGTCCTCCAGCAGCGTGGAGAGTCATCATGTGGGCGCCGTGTTTGATCGCGGATTTGACCGCTTCGCCGACAGTGTTGGGAATATCGTGGAGTTTCAGGTCCAGAAAAACCTTCTTTCCCATGGCTTGGATTTCACCGAGCAAGGGAGGTCCCTCGGCGGTGAAGAGCTTGAGACCAACCTTGAATATCTCGACTCCTTCAAGCTTTTTAATCAGGGAAAGGGCTTCTTTTTTTGTGCCCACGTCCAGGGCCACGATGATTTTTTTTGCCAGATTCTCTTTTTGTGTCATGGCATTTTCCTTGTTATCCTTCCTTTCATGGAATATCAAGAATGGCTGTTGACCTATGCTTGCAGAGTTCCGATGAGAGTTTCGATCCTGTCTATTCCCTTCTTCTG
>SOIA01000227.1 GCA_004378665.1 Candidatus Aminicenantota bacterium | reverse complement strand
GATTTCTTTTAAATCCACCTCCTTTTTTATTGAAGATTTGCACGCGCAAAAGGTTTCTTTTATAATAGCTGCAAAGAGGACACACTCTCGATGAACATGAATGTATTCGTCATTCTCTTCTCCGCCGCGCTTCTCATCCTCATTATCATCCTCATCTGGTTCCAGAAAAGAACCACATCCAAGATCGACGAGATCAAGACCTCCCGCTCCGAAAACCAGGCGCTGACTCTCATGCAGCAGCAGATCGGGCAGCTCACCCAGAACATCAATCAGCAGCTCCAGAACATGAACGCCCAGTTCCAGAAAACCACGGGAAACATCGGAAGCACTCTGGGCGATGTCAAGAAGGACCTGGGTAAAATGGAAGAAGTGACGCGGGAAGTCCTGGAAAAGGCTAAAAGCATATCAGGACTCGAAGGCCTGCTCCGCGCGCCAAAGTTCCGGGGTGGATTCGGCGAGCTCTTCCTGGGAGACATGCTCGGGCAAATGCTCCCCCCGGCCCACTACGAGCTCCAGCATAAATTCAAGAGCGGCGAAATAGTCGACGCCATCGTCCGGCTCGGAACCAACATCGTCCCCATCGACTCCAAATTCCCGCTGGAAAATTTTAAAAAGCACTTGGAAGAAGAAAACGAGAAAGAAAAAGAGGAATTTAAGAAAAAATTCATCACTGATGTGAAAAAACACATCGACGCGATCAGTCAAAAATACATCCTCCCTGATGAGGGCACCTATGATTTTGCGCTGATGTACATCCCGGCCGAAAACATATACTACGAGACCATCCTCAAGGATGAAAGTCTTGGCGAGGAACGCAGCATCTTTTCCTTCGCCATGAAGAAAAGAGTCCTCCCTGTTTCTCCGAACTCCTTCTTCGCCTACCTGCAGGTCATCGTGCTTGGGCTCAAAGGCCTCCAGATCGAGAAATCCGCCCAGTACATCTTTCAATCTTTGGCCAGACTCCAGGGTGACCTGGGTCGCTTCAGGAACGATTTTCAGGTTCTCGGGACCCACCTGGTCAATGCGAAAAGTAAATTTGATGATGCGGAGAAGCGGCTGGATAGGTTCTCAGGTAAGCTCGAGTTGGTCAGCGAGGAAAAACCGGAACAGCTTCCAGAGCCCAAGACCAAAAAGAAAAAACCTTCTTAACCCCCGCCAGTAAATTTTTCGACCTGTTTTACGCTCTCGGGACTTGCGATGAGAATAAGGACATCCTTTTCCTGGATGGCTGTCTCTTTTACCGGGTTAAAATCATAGTCTTTGCCACCGCCTTTTTGGATTGCCACCAGAAGCGCACCGGTTTTCTCCCCGATCCTGGCTTCCTCTAAGGTTTTCCCATCCAGCGAAGCGCCTTTCTTGACGACGACTTCCTCAACCCGGAGGACTTTCTTCCTCTCCCTGAGCATCATGTCCAGAAAAGTCACCACAGCAGGGCGGATCATCTCAGAAACCATCCGCATGCCGCCGATAAAGGTGGGCGAAACGACAGCATCCGAGCCCGCCTTGATTATCTTACTGTGGGATTTGACATCTATTCCTTTGGTCACGATCCGGATGTCGGGATTGAGGCTCCGGGCTGTGATGGTGATGAAAAGGTTGGCCTCATCAGTCGGAAGCGAGAGAAAAATCCCCTTGGCCTTCTTGATGCCCGCAGAGACAAGAACGTTATCTTCGGTGGGATCGTCGTGAATAAACAGTCCCTTCACTGAAGCGGAAAGTTTATCTATCTTTTCTTTCAATGGCTCGATGACGACAAAATCCTTTTGGGTCAGGACAAGCTCCTGGATTATGGTCTGTGCCGTCTCATCGGTCCCGCAGATGATGTAATGATTCTTAAGCTTCGATATTTCCTTCTCCATCTTTCTCCTCCCAAGGAGGTTTTTCATCTCCCCCTCGACAATGAAACTCGTGACAGAAGAAACAACAAAGGCGATCGTCCCCAAACTGAAAAGTATGAAGACTGATGCGAAAATCCGAGCCGCCGGGTTTGCGCTGATATCTTTGACTTCGCCGTAGCCCACTGTCGAAAGGGTGATAACGGTCATGTAGAGGCTGTCGATAAAAGACCATTCCTTGCCACCGAAAAATTTAAACCCAGACACTCCGACCAAAAAAACCACGAAGAAAACCGTCAATGAAATAAAGATTCTCCGTTTGCTGCTTATCGGTTTCATGGCTGATGCTCGGAATCTTTTGAAAGAACCCGGTCTTTAAGAGAGTTTTGGCTTGCCCTCATTTCCCTGAGCCTGCCAGATTATATAGGATTAATACTTTTCTGGCAATAAAGAGAGAGAATATCCGATTGAAGAGGGATTACACGCTTTCGCTTTTTTCAAAGAAGTAGGCACCCAAGGCGACCATCACCGAAGAGAATATCAGCAGAAGGATGAGATTGTAAGTGATCGAAAAGGAAGACACACCGATCAGGGAGGCTCTCAAGCCGTCAACTCCATAGGTGAGCGGGTCGAGCTTCGAGATGTACCTCAGCCAGGTTGGAAAATTCTCCAGAGGATAGAGAGCTCCGGAGAGAAAGAAGAGAGGAAATATAACAAAATTCATCACGATGCTGAATCCCTGCATGTCTCTCATCTTCGAAGCGAAGATCAATCCCAACCCGAGGAAAGTGATCGATATCAGGATCATGAACACGAGCGCCAGGAAAATCGAGGAGATACTCGCGATCTTAAAACCCATGATGCAGGAGATGCCCAGGATGAGAATCGCCTGGATCAGCGTGGTCGTCGCTCCTCCGGCAATCCGGCCGAGCACGATCGAGACCCGGCTCACGGGTGCGACCATGATCTCCTTCAGGAATCCGAATTCTCTGTCCCACAGGACCGACAATCCGCCAAAAGTGGAGGAGAACAGGATGCTCATCCCGATTATCCCGGGGACCAGGAAGCTAATGTAGTCGACTTCTCCCGATATCCCGGGAATGGCCAATTTCCGGAATCCCAACCCGAGAAAGACGAGAAAGAACAGCGGCATGGCCAGTGCTCCGACGATCCGAGATTTCGCCCTCATGAAACGCTTCATCTCCCGGAGCCACAGGACATAGATGGCGTTCCTATTGAGAATCATCTTCTTCCCATTCTCCTTCCCATTCTCGCTCTGATCATCGCTAAATTCCGTTCCGACTGACTGGCCTCCTCATCTCTGATCGTCCTTCCGGTGAAATGGAGAAAAACATCCTCGAGGCTTGGCTTTCGCAAAAGGACACAGGTGACGTTGACTCCGTTCTCTTTGGCTTCATGGATCAATTCCGGGATCCTTCTCTCTCCCTTCTCCATCGTCAAACTCAGAGTCTCATCATGCCTGGTCATGCTCTTGATCCAATCCAGGCTGTTGATCCGGTCGATCAGAGCATCAGCGTTTCCCTCAATCTCCATGGAAACGACATCTCCTCCGAGTATATCCTTCAACCGGGCCGGCGCATCCATGGCGACGAACTTTCCTCTGTCCATGATGGCAATCCTGTCGCAGAGGAAATCCGCCTCTTCCATGTAATGGGTTGTTAAAATGATTGTGACTCCACCCTCTTTGTTCAATTGTTTTATGTAATCCCAGATATGACGTCTTGTCTGGACATCGAGTCCGAGTGTGGGCTCATCGAGGAACAGAACTTCCGGCTTGTGGATCAATCCTCTCGCGATCTCCAGCCTTCTCTTCATGCCGCCGGAATAGTTTTCCACCAGGACGTCTTTCTTCTCGGTCAGCTCAACGAGCTCAAGAACCTCTTTGATTCTTTCTCTCCTCTCCTCCTTTTTGATCCCGTACATCATGGCGTGAAATTCCAGGTTTTCCTTGCCGGACAATTTGATATCCAGAGCCGGCTCCTGGAACACAACTCCGATGCTGCGGCGGATATCGTCTTTGCTTTTGGAGATATCATGCCCGGCGACCTCACCGTATCCTGAAGTCGCTTTGAGAAGGGTGGAAAGCATGTTGATGGTGGTTGTCTTTCCCGCACCGTTGGGCCCGAGGAGCCCAAAAAGCTCGCCTGTCTTTACGGTGAAGTCAATGTGGTCCACGGCCGCAAGCCCGTTGAACATTCGGGTTAAATTCTCGACTTTTATAGCATATTCATTCATGGCATTATTGGATGAGCCAGTTTCTGATGAGCTTGTGGAACTGCTCTTCAACCTCAATCATCCAGGA
>SOIA01000063.1 GCA_004378665.1 Candidatus Aminicenantota bacterium | reverse complement strand
AACAAGCTCGAAAAATTATCCAGGATGAGATTAAAAATATCCATAATGATTCACATGTGAACAGGGTGATCGGATTGATTCACAGCTCTAAGGTCCAAAAAGGAAGGAGGGTTCCATGTCTGTTTATCTTTGGATAATTCTTGCCTATCTTTTAGTCCTGACGGGATTCAACTTTTACAGAGCCAGGCGCGTTAAAAGCCAGGAAGACTTCATGGTTGCGGGCCGAAGCCTGAAAACCGGGGTCATGGTTTTCACGCTTATCTGCACCTGGATCGGGTCGGGCACCTTTATCGCTGGGGCGGAATTCGCTTCCAAGGCTGGCTTCTCGGCTCTCTGGCTGGCAGCCGGTGCCTGGGTCGGAATTGTCGTTATCTATTTTCTGGCAGGAAAAATCCAGACATTCGGCCAGTACACCATCGGCGATATCCTCGAAGTCCGCTATGGACCGGCTGCGAGGATAGTCGGAGCCATCGCTCTGATTATCTCCTTCACCGCCATAGTCTCCTACCAGTTTGTCGCAGGAGGCTTTATCCTCAACGTGGCCTCAGACGGAGCCATTCCCAGCTCTGTGGGAACGATCATTGCAGCGGCTTTCGTTATCCTTTTCACGGCCGTCGGTGGAATGATTGCCATTGCCTACACCGATTTACCCAATGGGATCATCATCGTTCTCGCCTGTGTGCTTGCTGTCCCTTTTGTTTATCTCGCTGCCGGAGGATGGGCACAGGTCACCCAAACACTCGATCCTGGATATTTTGCCGTAGTCAACGAACAGTTCGGAGCGCATCCCTATCTCAAAGTGGGCAGCTATTTCCTGGCCACCATGCTTCTTTTAATGGGTGTGCAGAGCATGTATCAAAAATTTTACAGTGCCAGAACGCCCAAAGATGCTAAAAAAGCTGTCCTCCTCTGGACGATCGGGACTGTACTCGTGGAAACTGTTGTGGTAATCATTGCGGTTCTCGCTTACAGCAAATTCAAGGACCAGATTGACCTGACCATCCCTAAGGAAGGCGGAAAAGTCGTGCTCCTGGCCGCCAAACACATGGTTCCCGCCCCAGTCGGAATACTCCTTTTGGGCGCAGCCTGTGCTGTGGTCATATCCACAGGTATGAACTACCTCCTTTCTCCGACAACAACCATCATGCGTGATCTCTATCAACGTTTTAAGAGGACAGAACCCAAGCAGAACACTATGGTTGCTCTCCAGAAAATTTTCGTCGTCATTCTCGGCGTGATTGCCTTTTTTCTTGCCATGAAACTCACCTCAGTACTCGGAATGGCTTACTTTGCGTATACGATCTACGGAGTGGCTATCACACCCGCTCTCATTGCCGCTTTGGCCTGGAAAAGAACGACAAAGGCAGGAGGACTGGCCTCCATCATCTCCGGGATGGTTGCCGTCATCGGTCTTAAAATATTGGCAGAAGTCCTCCCCGCACACTTGGCCCCTGACGGAGACCCCTGGGGAATCCCTATCATCTACCCTGCTCTGGCCATTTCCTTGGGTGCGTTGATTACCGTCAGCCTGCTGACTAAAAAACCAACGCCTAAGGAATTGGAACAATTCTTTCCTGAAAAGAACAAGGCTCAGACTTAACCGGATTATTCGAGCAAAAAAAAGAGAACTCGACAAAGCTTCGATAACAGATTGAACGGTCTGATCGGACAAAATGGTCCAGATGAATAATCTGATATCTCCATAAAATACAGAAAGGAAGAACAGGGAAAATGGTCTATCTGTTCACAATTTTGGGTTACCTTTTCGTCCTTTTTCTCTTCGGGCTTCACCTGACCAAAAGGCTGAAAAAAAAGGAAGATTTTCTTGTTGCGGGGAGGACGCTGACAGCCCCAATCCTCGTGGGAACCCTTCTGGCCACCTGGATCGGCTCAGGAGACATCTTCAGTGTTTCCGACCTCAGCTACAACCATGGTTATTCCTCACTGATCGGAAGCAGCGGAGGCTGGCTGGGTATCATCATCGTCTTTTTCATCGCCGCCAGAGTCAGAAGGTTCGGCCAGTTCACGGTTCCGGATATCCTGGAAGCGAGGTATAACAAATGGGCCCGAATCCTGGCTACGATCACCACGATCATAGCCTATGTCACTATTGTCAGCTACCAGTTTCGGGGTGGGGGTTGGGTGTTGAACCTCATCACCGAAGGGAAGATTTCCATCGAATCCGGGATTATCATCGTCGCCATATTTGTCATCACTTACACCCTGCTCGCCGGGATGATCTCTGTGGCTTACCTGGATATCTTTAACGGGATCATCATGATCACTGGAATCCTGCTTGCCGTTCCATTTCTCATAAAGCATGTGGGCGGTATAGAGTACATCGTTGCCAATATCACCCCGAGAAGCCACGCTTTCCTGGGCAACATGACCTGGATTCAGGCCATGGGATATTTTGTCCCCACTTTCCTTCTGGCTTTGGGCATGGCAAACACCTATCAGCGCTTTTTCTCGGCAAGGGATGAGAAAGAAGCGAGAAAATCTGTCGTGGGCTGGATTCTGGGAGCCATCCTCCTCGGCGTTGCCCTCCAGAGTCTGGCTGTTATCGGAAGCAGCTATTTCAAGGGTCTGGAAGCCAAAGAAGCGGGAAAGATCCTTCTCCTTGTGGGCCACAAGGGAGTGCCTGTTGTTGTGGGATGTTTGCTGCTGGTGGCCATAATGGCCATCATCATCTCCACGGCAAACAGCTTCCTTCTGGTTCCGGCCACAAACGTGATCAGGGATGTTTACCAGCGGTTCATCAACCCTCAGCTATCAGATAAAAAGATGATCTTCTACTCGAGATTGACAGTTATTGTCCTGGGCTTCATTGCCTATTCCCTGATATCCTTTTTTCCACGTATTCTGGATGCGGCTTACGCCGCGTATACGGTCTACGGAGCCGGGATCACTCCGGCCTTGATCGCAGTATTTTTCTGGAAAAGAGCCACTGTCCAGGGCGGAGTCCTGTCTATCCTGGGAGGGCTGGTCACTACGGTTGTATGGGAAGTCATCAATAAAATTCTGGGACACCTTCCACTGGGAATTCCTTCCATCTACCCCGCTTTGATATGTTCCCTCACTCTTCTCATCGGAGTCAGTCTTATGACACCAAGGCCATCGCAGGAAAAATTGAGTGCATTCTTTAAAAACAGGAGGGCCGCATGAAAACAGGAATCGTCAAGGACTGGCGTTACATGGAGCACGACATGGGAGCCTTCCATGTGGAGAATCCCAAAAGGATCGAAGCCATCTACCGCATGGTGGAAAAAGACATCTCCTTTCCATACACAGAGATAGAGCCCCGTCTGGCCAAGGAAAAAGAAATCCAGATGGTTCACACCTCTTCATACGTCAATACCATTAAAGAAACTTCCGGTAAAGGAAAAATGCAGCTTGACCCGGACACCGCCACTTCTGCCCGCTCATACGAGGTCGCCCTGCTTGCGGCTGGAGGCCTTCTGAAAGCCATCGACCTTGTTATGAGTGGAAAGATCCAGAACGGTTTTGCCATCGTCAGGCCTCCTGGCCATCATGCCGAAGCCTCCCGCGCCATGGGCTTCTGCCTCTTCAACAACGTCGCTGTCGGGGCTGAATACCTGGTCAATAAATACGGTATCAAGCGCATCCTGGTGATCGACTGGGACCTTCACCATGGAAACGGAACCCAGCATTCCTTCTACAGCCGGAGTGATGTCCTGTATTTCTCGACTCATCAATTCCCTCATTATCCGGGAACAGGATACTGGGACGAGATCGGCCAGGATAAGGGGAAGGGATTCACCGTCAATGTCCCTCTTTCCGGGGGAAAGACAGACGAAGACTATCTCTTCATATTCAGAAAAATCCTCGCCCCGATCGCCTCTGATTTCAAACCGGAATTCATCCTTGTCTCCGCTGGATTTGATATTTATAAGGCGGATCCCCTGGGAGGGATGCAGATCAGCGAGGATGGATTCGGAGCTTTCACTTCAGAACTCATGTCCGTGGCTCATAAATTCTCGAAGGACAGGATTTTGTTCACTCTCGAGGGAGGCTATGACCTGCAAGGGCTCAGTGAAGGAGTCAAACAGGTCCTGCTGTATCTTGGAGGAGAGGGAAAAAAACCGCAGATCGGAGAAGACATCTCCCCTATCACTGAAAAAGAGCTGGCTCCGGTCTTTGATACCCAAAAGCAGTTCTGGAAATTATAGGAAAATTGAGACCTGACCCCAAACGTCCCCATCTTCTGACATCCGTCATCTTATAAGGACATAAATTCTCCTCATATCTTACAGGTTCAAGGGGAGAAGAATTGGCATATTATTTGCATAATGATTTGATGTGATTTGTAAGAAATGGATTAAGGGAGAAGAAAAATGAAAAAAACAGCCCTTTTGATTTCAGCGTTATTGATTTTTCTATCTCCATTGTCTGCAGAAGAGACGGAATACACGAACAATTCGTTCGCAAGGCTCAGTTATCTAACAGGAACCACGTACATTCAAAGGGCGGCTGACCTCGGTTTTGAGGAAGCGGAAGTGAACACGCCGATCACCGAAGGAGACAGGCTGGGCACAACGGATGGACGGGCGGAAATCTATCTGGGAAAAGGGAATTACATCAGGTTAGATAAAAATTCAAAAATTGATTTCATGAATTTGCCGAAAAAAGATTATGGCCTCGTCCGAGTCCGCATCTGGGCAGGAAATGCTTACTTCCATGTGAAGTCATTAAAAGAAGAGAAAGATATCGAGATCCACACGTCCGATGTCTCGATTTATGTCCTGGATGCCGGCCTCTACAGGATCGATGTCAGAGAGAACCGGAAGACCGAGATATTCGTCTTTTCAGGCATGGTCGAAGCGGCTGGAGAAACAGGCTCGGTTTTGATCAAAAACGAACAGAGACTCGAGGTCTCCAACGCCCGTTTCACCTCCCGTCCGACTCGATTCATGGCTGTGGCTGAGGACAGCTTCGACAGATGGAGCACTCAGAGGGATTCCGAGATCCGAAAATACCTGGCCAAGAGATACCTCCCCGAAGAATTGGAAGATTTTGAGTATGAACTGGCTGGCTACGGCGATTGGGTCTACATCTCTCCTTACGGCTATGTCTGGGTTCCCGGGAGAGTCTCCACATTCTGGCGTCCGTATTTTGATGGCCGGTGGACCTGGATTCCTCTCTGCGGCTGGACCTGGGTTCCTTATGAACCCTGGGGCTGGTGCACTTTCCATTATGGAAGATGGCACTGGCGGTATGGCCTCGGCTGGTATTGGATCCCCACGACCGTTTGGGGGCCTGCCTGGATTCACTGGTACTGGGGTTACGGCTACTGCGGCTGGGCACCTCTGAGTTACTACGGTTATCCGGGTGTCATAATCAACAATTACTATTACCCACGTTACCGAGGATCACACTATCCTAACGGCTCCCGCGCTCTCACCGTGATCCATAAAAATCAGCTCAAAGCCCCGAGGATCTCAAAGGTTGCCCTGAGGGAAGATTCCGTCAGAAAACTCGGCAAAATCAGTCTCTCCAGTAAACGTCCGCCTCTCAGGCCGAAAGCGAGTAAGATCACTCCTGAAAGACTGGAAAGCAATAAGATCCTGCTCAGGAAAATCGAGGGATCATCTGAACGTGGAGAGGCCAAACGACTGTCAAAATCGACGGGCCGGAATCCTGAATCTGTGGATGTTAAAAGAACAGAAAAAAGCGTCACAGGGAAAGGATCGATAGCCAGTTCTTCTTCTAAAAGAACCGTTGAGAAAGGCAAATACGGGTATCCTTCTTCAGCCAAAATCAGTGCCAAGAATTACCCGAGGAAAATAGAAACACGGAAATCGAACTCTATTGTCAACCGCATTGCCAAAGACAGCTCAAGTAGCAAGACAAGGAAAGTCAGCTCCTCGTCCAGCCGGAGTTCCAGCCGTTCAGGGTCAAAAAGGATCAGCTCGACCTCGCGGTCCAGGTCTTCTTCCAGTTCCTCGCGGAGATCGTCTTCCTCCTCCCGTTCATCCTCAAGCTCCCGCAGCGTCAGGAAGAAAAAATAAACCGCTGTCTCATCCCTCTAACTCAGACCTTAAATCTCTGTCGGAGTGCAGACTCGCCCACCCTGAGGAAATTATCCGGAATCAAAGGATTGAATAAGGCAGGACGTCTTCCGTTTCTTGGGCTGTTTATCTCTGTGGCTTATTTCTTTTCGTAGTAATCCAGAACCCGCAAATGGTCCTCGAGCGAACACCACCTGTCAGGTTCAGAGCCAGGGAAAAACACTTCTTTGAAAGGAAAAAGGCAATCGGGTGTGGCCAGCAGGCCGGTCTTGATGTCAATTTCCACAAATATGAGATTCGGGGGAATCTCGAATTCTTCGATGACAAGGAGCTCTCCCTCCGCATCCCCCTCTCTGGTTTCTCCGATATTTCTTCCTAACGCTTCTGAGATGACATCTTTGACTGCTTTTCTTTCTTCCTCTGCCTTTCTTTTTTTATCTCTGATGACTTTTTCAAAAAAACCAACCCATGGAGGCTGGGCGGCTACAGCTCCAGACTGCCGGTTTCCTATGGTCACCTGTGTTTTATGACCGACCCATACACCGGCGCACAGGGACGGAGAAAACCCTATGAACCAGGCATCGGAGTAATTGTCGGTCGTGCCGGTCTTTCCGGCCAAAGGCCAGTTGAGTCTTCTGGCACGCCAACCTGTTCCCCCCTGATTTTCCACGACTCCCTGGAGCAAATAGGTCATCATGTAGGCAACCTGTGGAGAGATCACTTCCTCCGACTCTATCCGGGCTTCTTCCAGGATGTTCCCATCCTTATCTTCAATCCGGGTGATGAAATAAGGTCTTACCCGAATGCCCTTGTTGGGAAAAGTAGAATACGCAGAAACCATCTCGATCAGACGCATCTCGGGAGCCCCCAAAGCCAAAGAGAGATAGGGATAAACAGAGGGGGATGTGATCCCGAATTTCCGGATGTATTCCACTCCCTTCTGAGGAGAGATGGATTCCAGGAGTTTGACCGTTGCGACGTTCCGTGACTGCTCCAGGCCTCTGCGGACCGTCACTGCGCCCTTGTATTTATTATCATAATTGGGGGGGGAATACGGCTGTTCTGACCATTTATCATAGAAATCCGTAGGCTCATCGATGATCACACTCGCAGGTGTGAACAAGCGTGTATCCAGGGCTGCGGTATACAGAAGGGGCTTGATCGCTGAACCCGCCTGCCGCATGGCCTGCGTGGCGTTGTTCCATTCGCTCCTCCGGAAAGAATAGCCGCCGACCATGGCTTTGATCTGGCCGGTTTGGGGCTCGATGGCCAGAAAGGCGCCCTCGAGCAACGGTTCCTGTTCAAGAGTGACCTCGAGTCTTATGTTTTCCTCGTCAAGAGAGTCTTCGAATCCTGTGCTTTCCTCTTCAGGAGAGCCCTCGAGTCCTATATTTTCCTCATCGATCGAACGGATCTTGACATGAATCACATCACCTTCTTTGACAAGCTCACCCAAGCTTTCTGCCTTTGTCCACGCTTTCGTAGCTTCATTCATCTTCAAAATCCCTGTATAATCTTTCACTTTTACGGACGCCTCTTCGTCTTCGACAGATAAAACCACAGCCTCGACAATCTCTTTTTCTTCAAACGATGCTTTCGACCAACTGTAGGGCGGCCAGTTCTGGAGCGAGCTGGCATCAAATTCTTCGAGTGACTCCAACCCTTCGTCCAGCAGATTCCGTTTGTCGTCCCTCCAGCCCTGTCTTTTATCCAGCACCCTGAGCCAGCTCAGAAGTTCTTCTTCCGCATACCTCTGGTAAGCGGGATTCAATGTAGTGTAAACCTTCAAACCCTTCCGGTAAATGGCCGCATCTCCATAATTACTTTTCAAATACCTGCGGACTTCTTCTCTGAAATAAGCCGCGAATTCAATCGTTTCTCTGCGCGGGGGAAGCACTTCGAGCGGCCTTGCCTTGGCCTCTTCAGCCTCGGTTCGAGTCAAGTAACCTTCTGTGACCATGCGGTTGAACACATGGTTGCGGCGATTAAGGGCATTATCAGGATGCTTGTAAGGGTCATAAACGCTTGGCCCTCTGAGGATTCCGGCGATAAACGCAGCCTCCTCCAGGTTCAATTCCGATACGGATTTTCCAAAGTACAGTTGGGAAGCGGATTCCACCCCATAGGCCCCTCCGCCGAGCCAGAATTGATTGCAGTACATATTCAGGATCTGCCGCTTTGTGTATCTCTTCTCAATCTGGAAAGACAGTAAGATCTCTTTCAGTTTCCGTCGGATGGTCTGCCTGCGATGGAGGAAAAGATCAGTGGCCAGCTGCATGGTGATGGTGCTTGCCCCCTGAAGCTTTCTCCCTTCTCTTTTCAGTTTTATCTTGATATCCTCTCGTAAAGAGCGAAAAACTCCACGCCAATCAAGCCCTCCGTGCGAATAAAATCTGGGGTCTTCTGTCGCGAGGATCGCGTCAATGAGGACATCCGAGATTTCCTCCAGCGGAACTTCGATCCTTTTCTCTATGGCATACTCTCCGATGACTTCTCCATTACTCGCATAGATGTAGGTGATTATGTTCGGCTCATATTCTTCCAGCTCAGAAATAGAAGGAAGATTCTGGCTGACGGCAAAAAATGTCCCGAAGGTAATTCCAAGACCGCAGGCTGTGGAAAAGAGAATGAAGAGAAAAACCGCCTTCATGATTCGTCGCCCGAGCGGTTTTTTGGCTTTTTCAACCTGAGGAATCTCTATAATCGGCTGCCGGGCAGGCCTTTTTTTCCTGCGTATTCGAATCGTGAGTCCCATGAGATAAAATATAGCAGATTTAAGTTCTGTTGGCTATAGCCTGACCCCAATGAGGTAGTTGAGGACGATCCTTTCGATTTCTGCGCTGATCTCTTTTTTTGGCTTCGAGGAATCTATATGAATAAATCTCTCTCCTCTGAAACTCCTGAAGATCTCGCGGACCTTGACCAAATATTCGGCCCGCTCGAAAAGCCTGTCCTTTTTCTTCCGGTTCTTTATGCGGTCTAAACCTTCCCGGGGATCAACATCGAGGAAAAACACAAGATCAGGCTCGACGACAAATTCCTCGTTGACTCTCCTTATCCGCTTCTGGTCTATCCCCTTTGCTCCTTGATAGGCGATCGTAGAAAAGTAGTACCTGTCCAGTATGACAATCTTTTTCTTTTCCAGCGCGGGCCTCAAGTTTTTTTCCACGTTCTCTTTCCGATCCTTCAGGAACAGATCCAGTTCTTCCTCAGGTGAAAGGGAGTCCGGGTCAGCCGCTTTCTTTTTTATCTCCTGACCCCATTTCCCCTCTGAGGGCTCACGGAAATAGACAACATCGTATCCTCTTTCATGGAGCCTGTTCATCAGAATCTCGGCCTGAGTCGACTTCCCTGCCCCATCTATCCCTTCCAAAACAATCAGAATGCCTTTCTGCACAGCCATTATCCTCGATTTATGGGATGATATCTCCATTGGATTTTTAATGCAACTTTTCGCCACCTCCTAAGTTTACAATGAGTGGGCTGATTGAATTTTTCATATGAGTATGATAATTTAATATTTTAGAGATTAGGAGAACAAGAAATGAGAAAGACCGCTATAGTTGCTGTACTCAGCTTCTTCCTGGGCATTCTATTAGCAGGCTATATATTTGTCTATCAGCCTGAAAGAAATGTGCCGGATAACTTCTTGAACGAACCTCCCTCATCCCCATCAATCCTTTACGCATCTCCGGCTCCTCAAGCCAAACAAGATTTAGACTTTGTCAGTGTCGCAGACAAGGTCGGTCCTTCTGTTGTGAGAATCGCTGCAGAACGAGTGGAGACAAGACGAGTCGTTGGTCTCTGGGATGACTGGGGAGACGATTTCTGGAACAGATTCTTCGGGACTCCTCGAGGCAGGGAGAGAGAGTACCGTGCGGAGGTCAGAGGAACAGGCTTTTTCATCAGCTCTGATGGCTACATCCTGACCAACAACCATCTAGTGGAAAACGCCGAGAAAATCGTCGTCCATTCCCTTGATGACGAAGAATACAAAGCTGAGCTTGTGGGGTCAGACCCCCCGACGGATCTAGCACTGTTGAAAGTCGCTAAAAAAAACCTGCCGTTTGCTGAGCTGGGTGATTCTGCCCTTTTGAAAGTCGGAGAGTGGGTTTTAGCCATCGGCAATCCTCTGGGATTCGAGCACACGGTTTCAGCGGGGATCGTGAGCGCTAAAGGAAGGCAGCTCATCCAAAGTTCGACTGCTCCCTCATACCAGGATTTCATCCAGACTGATGCGGCCATAAACCGCGGGAACAGCGGCGGCCCACTGGTCAACATGAGAGGAGAAGTGATCGGCATCACAAGCATGATCGCTTCCCCCACAGGAGGAAATATCGGCATCGGGTTTGCCATCCCCTCTAACCTGGCCCGGAAAATCGTCAGACAACTTAAAGACAGAGGGAGAGTGATCAGAGGGTATCTGGGCGTAAGGCCGAGAGACATCACCAAGGATGAAAAAGAAGCCTTGAACCTGAAATCCAGGAGAGGATCTTTGATTGAACAGGTCGAGCCCGGAACACCTGCGGAGAAAGCGGGATTGGAACGATACGATGTCATTGTCGAATTCGACGGCCAGCCCGTGAAAAACCGCCATGACTTGTCGTTCAAGATCGCGGAAACCGAACCCGGAAGAAAAGTCGATATCAAAGTTGTCCGTGATGGAAAGGAAAAGATACTCACCGCGAAGCTCGAGGAGCTATCCACAGGAGAAGAAGCCGAGAAGGCTAAGACATCTTCAGGACAGGATCTCGGGATCACAGTGGAGACCATGACACCTCGTTTGGCCAGACGCTATGGCTTTCAAACGGAGGAAGGGGTGCTCATTAAAGAGGTCCGCCGCTACAGCGATGCTGACCGGAAAGGCATCGAAGTTGGAGATATCATAATCGAAGCCAACCGACAGAACATCAAAGATGTCGACGACCTTCGAAGAATCATTAACAAACTGGATTCAGGGGACAGTCTCATCCTCCTCATCCGAAGAGAAACAGAGGGCAAACCCATAGAGCTCATCAGAACTCTCAAGATTCCAGAATGAAATTTTTCAAAGTCCACTCCTTAGGAAACGATTTCCTGATCATCGACGAATCAGAGGTAAAACACCTTCCTGACGTCAGTATTCTCGCGGAAAGAATTTGTGACCGCCACACCGGAGTCGGAGCCGACGGCCTGCTCTTCATCTCGATCAAAGATAAAGCGAAAGGCCGCGTCAAATTCCGCATATTCAACGCGGACGGAACCGAGGCAGAAATCTCCGGAAACGGGTTGAGATGTGCGGCGGCCTACCTTTATCATCAGAAAAAAATCGACTCCCCTCAAATCGTCTTCCTCACCACGGCCGGACACAGAGATTCCAAACTCCTCGAACGTGAAAAGAATCTTTTTAATATCAGGGTCGGGATGGGTCTTCCCCGCATGAGATCCAAGGATATCCCGTTTGATGACGGTTCGACTCATGACAAGATCATCGATTATCCCCTTTCCATCAATCAAAAAATCTACCCCATAACCGCTCTGTCTCTCGGGAATCCCCACTGTGTGATTTTCGTGGATCGTTTTCCGGCCCGCATCGAATGGCATCAGATCGGACGAGAGATCGAATCCCATCCGTTCTTTCCCAACAGAACGAACATAGAGTTCATCAGAGTTTTAAGCAGGGATGTGATCGACGTCCTTTTCTGGGAAAGAGGCGTTGGGGAGACCCTTTCTTCAGGAAGCGGTTCCTGTGCGGCTACGGTGGCGTCAATCCTGAAGAACCTCACAGATAAAAAAGTGCAGGTCCGGACGAGTATGGGATACCTGACTGTGGAATGGGAGAAAAAGAAGGTCTATCAATCAGGACCGGCAGAAGTGATTCTTAAAGGGAACTTCCTTCCCGTATAACTCCCGGCTGTCACAAAGCCGTCAAAAAGAGTAAGTGAGCCCCACGCCCATGATCGTCGCGCTGAGGTTGTATCTTGCCGGGTCAGGATAGCCAGCCACCTCCTTTTCTCTTTGCCTTCCGCTGGCGTGGACGAAGACAAAATCGATCTGTGTCCGTCCTGTGCGATAGCCTATTCCCCCGATCAACGTGAATTTGTCCACATCGATGTTCGTTATATCTAATGAATCTTCAGGAGTTGCGTAGCGATCATACCCGAATCCTCCGCGAAGGATGATCCCTCCTGAGATGAAGTATTCGAATCCGGCCCTTAAAATCAGTATATCCATGAAGTTCAAATCCTCTTCGTATTCTACATCCCCCTGAATAGGAACATCCTTAATGACTTTTTCGACCTTATCCAGAACGGACCACATCGTATACTGGGCACTGGTCGAAAACAGAAAATTTTCAGTGATCTTATAGGAAAATCCCAGTTCAATATCCCAGGGAAGAGAGAAGCTTGTTTCCGAATCACGTATTATCTGAATGGTGCCGATTATCGGGTCTGTAACCGTGATCGCTGTCTCACCTTCGAGAGTCATCTTGGCCGGTCCTCTTACGCCCAATCCGATCCTGAGTCTTTCAGAAGGTCTGAACATCATGCCGAAACCTGCGGAGAACGCAGATCCTTTTTCTTCCATACTGATCGGCCCTAAAACCGGATCTTCAGTCTCAACATTCATAACACCGCCGTAAAAGTTCAGGTTAAAACCCATGGAAAACTTCTCACTGAATTTATAAGATAAAGTCGGAGTCAGGCTGTAAATTCCCATAGTGGATTTAAGGGGCTGGTCCAGAACTCCTTCTTGCCAGTCCACTCCCCCCCCAGCATAGGGTACATAAAACCCGAATCCTACAGTCATCCTCTCGTTTGCCCTGTAAGTGAGAAAGAATTGTGGAAGAGCGGTCTTGTACTGGCTTTGTGTCGTATCTCCCTCAGGAGTTACATATTCATGGGTTGGGGAGATGTAGAATCCATCGATAGACAGATTAAAAGCTTTTTCTTGGTAGACCAGACCGGCAGGATTATGAAAAACCGCAGAGGGGTCATCCGCAACTCCCACGAAGGCTCCTCCGATAGCGAGTGCCCTGCACCCCATTAAAGTATTGTTCCATCCCCCTGCCCAGAGGTTGCCAGTGACCAAAACTGGCAAAACAAGAAAAACAAGGCCTTTTCTGCTCATGGATCCCTCCTGCCCATTTCAGGATTTGGTTTTTTGGCCTACTTTTTTCACCAGAGCATGCTCGAAAGCTTCATTGATCGACTCGACAAAGATGAACTGCATCTCTTTTTTTGTCTTGCTTGGAATATCCACCATATCTTTCTTGT
>SOIA01000331.1 GCA_004378665.1 Candidatus Aminicenantota bacterium | reverse complement strand
ATATGATTCCCGACGATGATATTCGGGCCTTTTTTGATAAAATTTTCTTTGCCCTGTATTACGATCTTTTTTCCAAGGAGTGCAAGACTGCTAATACGCTGTATGACAGGCTCCACTCGTTTCAGTTCTTCCTCGATCGTTTCCATTTTGACTATCCAGTTTATCTTATTTATCTATTTTAAGAAAATTTGACAAAAAATTCAAAAATTATATGGGGACGTTCCTCAAGGAGACACTTTATCTCTTAATAATCCTCAATAAAGATGAGATAGCGTGTCCTCTTGGGGAACGTCCCCTATTACCTTGAAAATAAATATATTCCATGATAACTTAACCAGTAAAAAAATATTCACAGCCTCCTTCAAGGAGTTCAATGCGGAGGAAAAGATGCTGACACTCATCAGACAGTGTACGGTCTTTGCACCCGAGCCTCTAGGCAAAAAAGACATTCTGATAGCCGGTGACAGAATCGGAGCCGTCAGCAATCCAGGTCAAATCGAAATCAAAGGAATAGATTTCGAGGTTATCGATGCCTCAGGAAAAATCGTCATTCCCGGCCTGATTGACAGCCATGTCCACATACTCGGAGGCGGTGGAGAGGGCGGACCCGCGACCAGGGCTCCTGAAATTACCATCGAGGACATCATCTCGTGCGGGGTTACGACTGTTATCGGCTGCTTGGGAACTGATGGAACAACCCGCCACATGGAATCTCTCCTGGCCAAGGCAAGAGGGCTTAGCGCAGAAGGCATCACAACCTATATCTTCTCCGGGTCCTACCAAATTCCTCCTGTGACGATCACGGGAAGTATCCGCTCCGATCTTATACTCATAGATAAGGTCATTGGAGGCGGAGAGATCGCCATATCAGACCACCGTTCATCACAACCCACTTTTGAAGAATTCGCCCGATTGGCAGCAGAATGCCGGGTTGGAGGGATGCTCGGTGGAAAGGCGGGTATCCTCCATGTCCATCTCGGTGACGGCCCGCGAAAGCTGGAAATGCTCTTCAGGCTGATCAAGGAGACCGAAATTCCTGTCACCCAGGTTATTCCGACACATGTCAACCGCAACCCGGAACTCCTCGATGATGCTATCAAATTTATTCAATCAGGAGGGTACATTGACCTCACCGCAGGACATGATCCTGAAGATCGAGAGGGTAGCGGAGTGAGCATCGGAGAAGCCATCCGATTCAGCATTGAAAAAAAGGCTTCCCTCAGCCAGGTAACGATCAGCTCAGACAGCAACGGAAGCATGCCTGTCTTCGATGAAAAAGGAAACCTTCAGGGGCTAACTATAGCCACTCAGCAAAGTCTTTTGGGAAATTTCCGTCACCTGGTGCAAAAAAGTATCCTCGATCTTCAGGATGCTGTGAAGCTGTTCACCTTGAATCCGGCCGCATTTTACAAGCTTCGGCAAAAGGGAGAAATCCAGGTCGGCAAAGATGCGGACTTGATTTTGCTCGATAAAAATTTGAACCTGACAGACTCTTTCGCCAAGGGAAGACGGATGATGGCCGACAAGAAACTCATCGCCAAGGGAACATTTTCATCAACATAATCTGCGATTTCACAACAGGACTCACATATAAAATCTGGGAAGAGAGAGGAAAATGGTGAATGAAAAACAGAATCAAACACAAAAATCTAAAGAACCTAGCCTTGTCATAGCTCTGATTCCTCTGGTCGCCATGGGGATCCTTCTCGGGGTCGGCTACGGAGTCTACAAAATCCCCGCCCAGGTTCTCCTCGTGGCAGCAGCCTTTATCACGGGCACCCTCGGCCTCATCCTCCGCTTCAAATGGAAAGAGATGGAAGAAGGCATCGTCAACAGCATCCACAAGGCTATGCCAGCAATCTTGATCATGCTCTGTGTCGGCATTCTGATCGGCGTCTGGATCGCCTGCGGAACCATTCCGATGGTCATCTACTACGGGCTTAAGATCATATCCCCCAAATACTTTCTGGTGACGGCCTGTTTTGTATGCTCTCTCACATCCCTGACTACGGGAACTTCCTGGGGCACTATAGGCACTCTGGGAGTGGCTTTCATCGGCATTGCCATTGGCTTGGGAATCCCTCTCGGACCGGCTGCAGGAGCCATCGTGGCCGGTGCATACTTCGGAGACAAGATGTCTCCTTTCTCGGACGTGACCAATCTTGCTCCTGTCGCCGCAGGATCGAACCTCTTTGACCATATCAAGCACATGCTCTGGTCCGCGACGCCAGCCTGGCTCATAGGCCTTGCGATCTATTTCTTTGTCGGACTGAGGTACGGCGGAGAAAAAGTGGAATCCGAGACCATGACGCTTATCACCCAAACATTGAAGGCCAACTTCAGGTTCAATATCCTCTTGCTTCTGCCCATGGCCATTGTTTTCTACTTCGCCTTCACCAAAAAACCGACCATTCCAGGTATGCTCATCTCCTCCTTCGTGGCCGGAATCCTGGCCATCATCTTCCAGAAGGCTTCGATCACAGATGTCGCAACAGCCATGAATACTGGATATCAGGCCCAGACCGGAGTGCCAGAGGTGGACGAGTTGATTTCCCGGGGAGGCCTGATGAGCATGATGGAGACACAACTGGTGGCATTCACCGCCTTCAGTTTCGGGGGGATCATGCAGCGCACCGGGCTTCTCTCAGTCATTCTTGACCGCGTGATGAAATTTGCGAATAAAATATGGAGCATCGTTCTGACAACCATCCTTTCCTCAATAGTCACAGCCATGATGACGGCAAGCTCTTACCTGTCGATGATCATTCCCGGAGAACTTCTCTCGCCGATTTACAAGAAGAATAACCTTGCGGCAAAAAATCTATCCCGGATTATCGAGGAAAGCGGCGCCATCATCGTTCCTCTCATCCCTTGGAGCATGGCTGGCGCTTTTATCACGGGGGCCATCGGAGTTTCCACAATCGCTTATCTTCCATGGGCCATAATGAATTACGTAGCTGTCATTATCCTTGCCCTTTATGGCTTTACGGGATTCACCATGGCTCCGAAAATCAGGGAGGACGAAACACAGATCGGGAGTTAAGAACGGGAACGAGTTCTAAGGCCTTATGAAAAAATCCAAAAAGCTTTAATCTTCCTTTTCGGTCTGAGTGAGGGCCTTTTTGAATCTCTCTTCAATCCTTTCCTTCTTCTTTTTTTCCAGTTCTGCAGTCGCCTCAAATTTTCTGTCGAATTCACTCTTTCTCTTCTTTTCCTTCATCAGCAGATCATCCAAGGACTTTTTCTTCTTTCCTGCTCCTTTCTCAGATTGAACCACTTCTTGAGTAACAGAGTCTATCCATAGGAGAGACTGACAGCAGGGGCAAAAAATTTGAAACACCTTATCCTTTTTCTTTACGCTTTCCATTTGAGAGAAAGATACCAAAAAATTCGAAACCAGACAAGCAGGATTCGTCCTGCGTTCAATCGGGGACATTCCCATATCTGTTATTCTGGACTGACAGAACTGCTCCTCTTGATGACATGTATTTTGTGTTTCTTCATCAGCTTAAAAAGGCCCTGTCTACTGAGACCGACCTCTTCTGCAGTTCTGGCTCTGTTGAAATTCCAACGGGCCAGGGCCTGATGGAGGAATCTCTTCTCGAATTCAGCTCTTGCTTGGAAAAAATCATAAGAAGAACATGATGAGCTCACGGCTTGAGGATTGATCCTTGAGGAAAGATATTCTTCTTTAATCAGACGGCTATCTCCAGCGAAGACCAGACATCTCTGGATTTCATTCTGGAGTTCTCTCACGTTTCCGGGCCATGAATAATCGATCAACAGCTCGAGTGCTCGTGGCGAAAAATATGCCTGTTCACACTTCATCTCGAAACTGTATTTCTCCAGGAAATAATTCAAAAGAAAATGAAGGTCCTCCTTCCTTTCCCTTAAGGGAGGAAGTTCGAACGTGATGATCTTGAGGCGGTAATACAGGTCTTCACGGAAATTGCCGAGCTCGATTTCCCTTTCAATATTCTTATTCGTTGCGCTGATAAATCTACTATTAACAGACAGGGGCGTATTCTCTCCGATCCTTCTTATTTCTTTTTCCTGGAGGAGACGGAGAAGTTTTGCCTGCAGATTTAGAGGCAGGTCGCAAATTTCATCTAAAAAGAATGTCCCCCCGTTAGCTTCCTCGATCAATCCAGGCTTGGTCCTCACCGCTCCGGTGAAGGCCCCTCTCACGTATCCGAACAGTTCGCTTTCCAGGAGATGTTCAGGAATGGCTCCGCAGTTCACGGCGATAAATTTGCCCTTTTTCCTTGCTCCGCTCGTATGAATGGTCCTTGCCACAAGCTCCTTTCCGGTGCCGCTCTCGCCACAGATGAACACCGGTACGTCCCTATCCTTCACTCTATCTATCAAAGTGAGGATTCGTTGAAACACATCACTCTTCCCTTCAACAAAGGATTCTGGCGTTCTGATCTTTCTCACTCCCGCATTTTGGAATTCCTGACTTTTTTTTAAAATCCAGCGGATAGGATTTGAAAGGATAACCAGAAGTTCCAAATCTTCTTGAGTGAAGACTCCCGAAGTTGCTTCCCTGTCCATATATAGAATTCCAGAGGGCCTTTCATCCATAATCAGAGGGAGGCAGATGACGCTCCTTTGGGAATTTTTAAAATCTCCTTTTTGAACAAAATCTTGAGGAATCTGGGTGATAACCGGTTGCTTCATACCAAGAACCTTTCTGATCACATCCCTACTGATATTCTCCTTACATAAATATCCATTCCCGCGCACCTCTTGAAAAATGATCTGTTCTGCATCATCCACCAAGACTACAGCCATCCGAGAAGAAGACATTTCTTCCACGATTAAATCCATTAATCTTACTAAAAAGGAATGCTCCGAAGACATAATCTGAATCCTCTAGTGTGAATAATCCAGGTTCAGTACAAATAACGATTCCTCTCGAAAAATTTTCTCATTAGATTTTCCTTACTTCTTGGATTCACATTTTCGCCCTCCACGATCAACGATCAACATCCCATCACTGTATTGGCCACAAGCAGAAACAGAACAGGGATAACCGATCTGAAATTCGAACTGAAAGGTGTCTGATTTACGAATTCCCGAAGGGAAGGTCGACCGGGAAATTAGGTCTGTGGGAGTGGGTTTTATTTCAGGCTTTTTTTCAAGATCTTTGTCTTTTTCTTCACATCCCTGTATTTCGGGTCATATTTCTTGATCTCATCGTAAAGGGCAACAGCCTTTTCTGCCTCATCCGCCTCTTCATACAGGGAAGCCAATTCATAGCTCAAGGCCAAAAATTGATCGGTCCCCTCTTCCGTCAATTCCTGAGCTTTCTTCAGCCATTTCGCGGCTTCTAAAAATTCCTCCTTTTGCCTGAAGCAATGACTGAGAGAATGGAAGCATTCTTCTTTCAAGCTTTCTTCCTTAGAAGCCAGTTTAAATTTCTCGATGGCTTGATCTGTTTGGCCCTTTTCAAGGAAAGACATTCCTGACTGAAAATGGGCCATATAATCGTCATTCTGGACTTCTTTTTTTACTTCTTCTTTTTTCTTCGATGGTTCCGCTTTTTCGGCCTTTGCTTCGACATCCTCTTTTTCTTGTGGGATTTTTCCCGGCTCCGGTTCCTTCACCTCCGGAACAGGTTCTTCAACCTCTTCTTCCACCTTTTCCTCTTTTTCCTCAACATCTTCAGGCTCTTCGGTTTCATCTTTCGAATCACCTTCCCTGTCGAACAACTCGCTTTCCTTTTCAGACACTTCGCTCACCCGTTCGAGGATTTCGTCTGCGCTGACCTGCGACGAAAGCTTACCGAGTGAAGTCAACGTCTCTCCGATTCGCGGTTCATTCGGAAACTGTATTCGCAAATTTTCAAGAATTCTTTTGGCATTTCTCAGCAAACCCTGGTTAATGTACAGTTCCGCTTGAGCCAAATTCATCTCCAGTGACTCATCGGTTCCTCCCTCAGGCTCTGAAGGCTCTTCTGCTTTTTTCTCCTCAATAATATCCTCTAATTCTTTTATCTCCTCAGTGGAAACCCGTGTGATCTTTTCCGCTTCTAAAGCTTCTTCCATTTTTCTTCGTTCTTCTTCAGCCGCTTTCTGGGCTTCCTCTTCGGCTTTTATCCGATCTTCTTCCTCGGCCGCTCTCTTCGCTTCTTCCTCGGCTGCCCGTTTTGCTTCTTCCTCGGCGCGGATTCGCTCCTCGTCTGCTCGCTTCCTCTCTTCTTCAGCTCGCTTGGCTTCCTCTTCGGCCTTTCGGGCTTGCTCCTCAAGCCGCATCCGCACCTCTACCGCTTTCTTCACTTCCTCTTCAGCTCGCTTCCGCTCGTCTTCGGCTCTCCGTCTTTCCTCTTCAGCTTTCCTCGCCTCTTCCCCAGCTCTCATCCTATGTTCCTCAGCCCTTTTCATCTCTCCTTCGGCTCTCTGAGCTTGCTCCTCGGCCTTCTTTCGGGCTTCCTCTTCGACTTTCCTCCTTGCCTCTTCTCCTGCAGCTTTCCGGGCTGCTTCTTCGGCCCGTTTGGCTTCCCCTTCAGCTCGTCTTGCCCCTTCCTCAGCCCATTTGGCTCCCTCCTCGACTTTCTTCCGGGCTTCCTCCTCGGCCGTTCGCTGGGCCTCCTCCTCGGCTGCTCTCCTCGCTTCTGCCTCGGCTCTCATCCGCTCCTCTTCCGCTCTCTTCGCCCCCTCTTCGGTGCGTTCTCGTTCTTCCTCCGCTTT
Organism: Candidatus Aminicenantota bacterium; assembly: GCA_004378665.1. Lineage (GTDB taxonomy): Bacteria > Acidobacteriota > Aminicenantia > Aminicenantales > Aminicenantaceae > SOIA01. The sequence continues at coordinate 6,643 of SOIA01000331.1, read as the reverse complement.
CTCTTTTACCTCTTCAGCCCGCATCCGCTCCTCTTCCGCTCTCTTGACTTCTTCTTCCGCTTTCAGCTTTTCCTCTTCCGCAAGCTCCGCTTCCATAGGCGCTTCCGGAATTTCAGATCTTTCTCCCAACTGGCTGTATTGGCCTGCCAATTCTTTATCCTCAGGACAAAGGCTGACAAGTCCACCTAAAGTCGACACATATTCTTTCTGTTTATTTTCCTTCCGGTATTCCTCGAGAAGAACACGGCAGACGATTTCCTGGTTCTTTTTTTGGCCGACTGATTTATAGACAGACGCCAATTCTTCCAGAGTCGGAGTGTGGACCTTTTTAGCCGAAAGAATAAGCCCAAGAAGTCCGACCGCTTTCTCGGATTTCTGTTTCTTGACCAGAGTCTCAACCAGAGGCTTGTAAAGCTTAAAGGCCTCGTCAAGGTTTTCCTGAAAAATCCTGATCCGTCCCAATTTCACTCTCGCTTCGACATCCTTAGATCTCAATGAGATGACTTGAGCAAACACCGCTTCAGCCCTTTCAAAATCCTTTTCTTCAAAGTGCAAGTTGCCCAAAAGCCTGAGGGCGGTCACATCATCTTTGTTTTTTTTCAGAATTCCATCAATGAGCTTTCGGGCTTCTTTATTCTTGTTTTCTTTTTTAAGAAGGGCAACAAAATTGGACAATGTCCTCGAATTGTCCTCTTCCAGGTCTTTAGCTTTTTTGAGTATTTCATGAGCCTCTTTGAATGCGCCGCTCCGAATCTTGAACTCTGCCGCTTCATTGTACCGAGCCACCGCTTTATCCACCTCACCTTCTCTCGTGTACAGATCCGCCAGTGCTATCCTTGTCTGGACATCCTTCTTGTCCAATTTTAAAAGCTTTTCATACAGAAAGATGGCTTCTCTTGTACGGTTGTTGTTCATCAAGCCCTTGGCGATCTTAGAATATTCTGACTTCGCTTCGGAAAGAAATCCTTGGGAATAATAGAGGTCAGCCAATTTCATCGTGGATTCAATATTTCCGGGATTCAACTTATTGATCTTCTTATAGACTGCCATGGACTGGGAATACGATCCTCTCTCCTCATAATAACTGGCAATCTTATACATTTCCTCGATCGCCCTGTCTTTTTGATTCGTTCTCAAATAGAGGTCGCTCAAGAGGTTTCTGACGTTGATATCCCGAGGGTCGACAGCCAATACCTTTTGGTATTCCCGAATGGCTTCCTGGAATTTTCCCTTCTTCACGCTTTTTTCAGCGTTCTCCAGGAATCTGGCTCTTTCTCTTTCAGTCCCCATTCTCTCCACACTTGAGGTTAAAGGAGAATCGATGCAACGGCGAAGGCCCCTTCTCTTTTAAAGCTCTAAAATGCTCTTTTGTGCCGTATCCCTTGTTCTTAGACAGGGCGTATCCTTCGTAAACTCTATCCAAAAGCACCATCATCTCATCTCTTAAAACTTTGGCAACAATGGATGCAGCTGCGATTGAAATGCATTTTTTGTCGCCTCGACGCACACTAATCTGTGGATAATTTACATCATTTAATCTGAATCCGTCAACTAAGATGAAGTCAGGAGCAAGAGACATATTTCCCACTGCTCTTTTCATAGAGATTATCGAAGCCCAGTAAATGTTTTTTTGATCGATCTCAAAATTCGAAGAGAGACCAATCCCCACAGAAGCCGCGTTGGCTAATATCTCTTTGGCCAATCGTTTCCTTTTTAGAGGAGAGATGACCTTGGAGTCATCAATCTCACTCACCCAGCCTGATAATTTCTGCTTGATCAGTGTTATGGGAAATATCACAGCGGCTGAGACGACAGGGCCAAAAAGAGCTCCCCTCCCGACTTCGTCGATACCCGCTATAATGCTAAATCCCTTTTTGATTACTTTCTTCTCAATCTGAAAGTCTGCCATCTCATCTCTTTGGCCCGATAAACCATCGTCCACGGGACAGTTATTATATAAAATGGTTCTCTTCCATATAGTGTGGGTAAAATACACGGAAATGGAAGAAGCGACCTTGAAGATTTAGCCTTCCCGAACCTTCCACCGAGGGAAGCCGATGAAATCGGCCGCCGAGTATGTTTGAGCACGTGAGGATCAATCTGATGAAAAATGATTGAATTCGGACATCCGGTTCGAAGTGACATTTCTTGAGTGCGGAGTTACGCAGGCGCCGAGGAGGACGGTGAGGGAATGGCGTTAAAAATCTGAAGGGAGCGATGCCATTTCCGTGTATTTTACTCATTTTTCCGGTCACAATGAAGGTTCACTGATTCTCTCGAACATATCATGAAGCCTTCTTTCCCCTCTAAAAAGAGCGAATGGAACGAATCTCATGCGCTCTATCTGATAAACCCAAACCAGAGTAAATTTAAAACGTTCCTATCGTTTTTCCTTCAGCCTAGCTGCTTTCCCCTTGAGTTCACGAAGATAATAGAGTTTGGCTCTTCTGACTTTTCCATGCCTCACGACATCAACCTTCTTGATCATTTTGGAATGAAGAGGGAATACTCTCTCGACTCCAATCCCGAAAGAAGTCTTTCGGACTGTGAATGTCGCGCCAAGTCCAGAACCTCTCTTGGCGATCACGTCTCCTTGAAAAATCTGCACTCTTTCTTTATTTCCTTCTCTAATGATCACGTGGACCTTGACAGTATCTCCCACCTTGAAGGAATCTGTATTTTTTGATGAATGTTTTTCTTCCACCAGGTCAATTAGGTTCATCTCTCTTTCCTTTCTTTTCTGTTTTGATATCATTCAATATCTTTTTCTCTTCCTGAGACAATGCTCGACCCTCAAGAAGGTCTGGCCTCAGGAGCCATGTCTTTTCCAGGGATTTTCTTCGGCGCCAAGATTCTATACTGCTGTGGTCTCCAGACAAAAGGATTTCAGGGACCTTCATTCCTTTAAAGTCGCGTGGTCGCGTGTACTGGGGAAATTCCAATAAGCCAGTGAAAAAAGTATCATTTTTTACCGAATCCTCTTTCCCCACAACTTTAGGAACGAACCTCGATACTGCGTCTACAACAACAAAGGCTGCGGGCTCCCCTCCGGTGAGAATGTAATCACCGATGGAAATCTCGCCCGTTATCAGATGGCGTGTCACTCTCTCGTCAACTCCTTCATACCGGCCGCATATGAGAATGATCCGGGTATGCTGAGCCAGCTCTTCCGCATACCGAAAATCGAGCCTTTTCCCTTGCGGAGAAAGGAGATACACGGGTGTGTCCACACCCTGCCTTATCTCCTCCACAGCAGCGAATATGGGTTCAGGCTTCAGGACCATTCCCTGACCCCCGCCGAAGGGGCGATCATCGACTTGTTTGTGTTTGTCTCCGGAAAACTCTCTCAGGTCGTGAACATGAACTTCAAGTATACCCTTCTCCAGAGCTTTCTTTACAACTCCTCCTGAAAAAACACTCCTGAAAATCTCGGGGAATATGGTGATTATATCAAATCTCATTCAACTCTAAAAGACCCTCGGGAGGATCGATACGGATCCTCTTCCGCTTCAAGTCGATTTCAAGACAAACCGAGTGAGTGAAGGGAACGAGAATTTCATTCTCCCCTTTCCGAACAACCAAAAGGTTATTGTCTTCGATCCACACCACATCAGTTACACTCCCGACTTCTTCTCCGCCTTTAGTGACGACAGAGCAGCCGATGATCTGGAAAGAATAATAATTATTTTCTTCTAAGCTCAGGAGCTTTTCTTCTGGGAGCAGGAATTCCAGGCCGACGAGCTCGCGCGCCTGGGAGAGAGAGTCTATTCCCTCCAGCTTGACTATGTAGTGCTCTCTATAAGAGCGTAGGGATTCAACCCGATATTCTTCGAGCTTATCCTTTTTCTGAAGAAATACTCTTGAAAAAAAAAAGGGTTCGAGAGTGTTCAGAATAAGGCTTTAGCCTTAATTCGCCCCTCTTGCCTTGGCTCCTTATGAGTTTCCCTATGGTAACCAAACTATCCTTTTTCAATGATCTCGAGATTGAATCTCCTTTTTAGTTTCATTCCTGCTGCGCCAAGAATAATCCTGATGGCCCGTGCTGTTCTTCCCTGTTTGCCGATAACCTTGCCTAAATCTTCCTGATCGACCTTCAATTCCAGGATTGTGGTTTGTTCCCCTTCCAACTGGGAAACTTGAACTTTTTCCGGATTGTCAACTAAGGATTTGGCAATCATTTCAACGAGTTCTTTCACTGTAACCTCCTTAAGTTTTTGACTGTTGATTGGAAAGTTTCTCGCGCTTGGAAACTTTATTTAAAAGAGATTGTACTGTCTTTGAAGCTTTAGCTCCTCTTTCCAGCCAATAATTTGCTCTCTCCAAATCCACTTTAATCTCAGGGGGTTCTTTCAATGGGTCATAGTAGCCAAGAATATCTTTCGCTTTGCTTTCTCTTGGTTTTCTTGAATCAATCGCAATGATCCGGTAAAAAGGCTTTTTTTTCGCGCCGAGTCTCATAAGTCGTATTGAAATCATAGTTAAACCACTTTTTTTAAGATAAATCGTGATAATATCTTAATTTTCATCTAAAGTCAATTAATTTAACGAGATGTAAGCATTCCGGTTAGCTTGGAAAGAGTGTGATGGCTGATGATCCTGAAGCACGATGATTTTCCCCCGTGAGTAAAATCAGCTCCCATTCACTCGTCACTCTTCTCGGGGTCAAACCCAGAGAAACCGTGCCCGTTCAGAATTCAGAGGAGCTTCTTCACCCCCAGCCCGCACCTTTGTGACTAATCTCTACCAAGGATATGAATGTGAACCCTAGTGAGATGAAGGAAGGGAAGAGAGAAGTTTTTGAAAGTGAGACTTCTTCATCATTTTCTTCATCTCTGCAAACTGCTTCAACAGCTGGTTCACTTCGGAAACGGACCTCCCACTGCCCCTTGCGATTCTCGAACGGCGGCTTCCGTTTATAATCTTTGGATTTTCCCTTTCTTCCCCAGTCATGGAGTTGATGATGGCCTCAAAATGGAGAATCTTTCTATCATCTATACTGAGCTTAGACAAGCCTTTGAAAGGTCCGCCCTGCGGCAAATGACTCAAGAACTGAGAGAGAGAACCCATTTTCTTCATCTGCACGAGCTGTTTTTTAAAATCCTCGAAAGTCAATTCGTTCTTCTTCAATTTGCGTGCAAGGGCTTCCGCCTCTTCCAAATCCGCTTTTTCCTCAGCCTTCTCGACCAAACTCAAGATGTCCCCCATCCCGAGTACTCGCGAGGCCATCCGGTCAGGGTGAAAGACTTCAAGTTTATCGAATTTTTCACCGATACCGATAAACTTTATCGGTTTCCCGGTCACGGAAACGATGGACAAAGCGGCTCCTCCTCTGGCATCTCCATCCAGCTTGGTCAAGATGATGGACGTCAGACCGATCTTCTCCTCGAAAATCTGCGCGCTCTTCACGGCGTCCTGGCCAGTCATCGAATCCCCCACGTAAATCAGTTCTACGGGATTGAGAATATCCTTCACCATCCGAAGCTCCTGCATCAGTTCCTCATCGACATGAAGCCTTCCCGCGGTATCCACGATGAGGGGATCATATCCTCGGTTCGCTGTATGCTTGAGGAGATCTTTTAAGGCACCGGATGGTGAGGCCATCTGGTCTTTCGTCATCTCATAGAACGGAAGCTTGAGTATTTCGGTGATCATTTTCAACTGATCCTGAGCTGCGGGCCGTTTGAGGTCAAACGAAACAAGAAGAGGATTCTTTTGTAAATTTGATACCCATTTGGCCAGTTTTCCGCAGGTCGTCGTTTTCCCAGAGCCCTGAAGTCCAACCAGCATGAATATTGAGGGCGGAGAGCTCGAAAATTCCAACTTCTTGGCCTCCTGCCCCAAAATGGAAGTCAGCTCATCCCTCACGATCTTGATCACTTGCTGAGCAGGAGTGAGGCTCATCAGGACTTTCTGGTCCAGGGCTTTGCCCTTGATTTTCTCTTCGAAGTCTTTCACAACCCGATAATTCACATCGGCCTCAAGAAAGGTCATGCGAATCATCTTCAGGGCTTCATCCATGTTTTTCTCCGTGATCTTCCCCTCGCCGCGGAGAAACTTCATCACCTTTTGAAGTCCGCCGGATAACTGGTCAAACATTATTGCTCTTCCTCAGTAATTGACTGATATTCAATATGTTAAGCGAATTTCCCTGTCAAAGTCAATCCAGCCACCGTCAGCCATAACTATAAGCATCTCCATATCCGTGATGGAAAATGTTTTTGGGAATGAAGGAAGCGACATCGGAAGATTTAGCCTTTCTGAGTCGTCCTCGAGGGAACCCGACAGAGTCGGGGCCGAGGACTGTTTGAGCACGAGAAGAGCCATCTTGACGGGCACATAGAAAGCCCAGAGGCATCTCTGCGTGGCTGAGGACAAGCGTGCGGAGTTCCGCAGGCCCGAGAAGGACGAGGAGGAAATGGCGTTAAAAATCTGACTGGAGCGAGGTCATTCCTAAAAACCTTTCTGAAGTAAAATTATTTCACGGATTTGGAGAAGCTTACTCCACAGCTTGACATTTTTTCTGATAGTGATTAATGTAATACTAATTTTTTTATTTTTTTAAGAAACATGCTTTCATTTCTGCGTGCAGAGGAGAGCAAGAATGAGTGCGAAAATAGACTACAAAGAGATAAAAAAGCTCGTA
>SOIA01000236.1 GCA_004378665.1 Candidatus Aminicenantota bacterium | reverse complement strand
ATCCACACCACTGTCCCGGGTTTCACCACATTCGACCAGCTGGAGACGAATCTCTCTGTCATGGAAGACCTCACGCTGACACCTGAAGAGAAAAAATATCTGGAGCTTGTGCGCACCAACCATAAGGAGAGCCTCTTCTGTCAGGGGTGTGGGACCTGTTTGGAACAATGCACAATTGCGCCTGATATCCCGACACTGATGCGCAGCTACATGTATGCTTATGGTTATCGAGACCTTCCCGCGGCTGTGCGAAACATAAAATCCGTCAAGGATAATCCTATCGCCTGTGCCGATTGTTCCTCTTGTGTTGTGGATTGTCAGATGGGCTTTGATATCAAAGAAAAAGTCCTGGATATCATACGGCTAAGAGACTTTCCACAGGAATTTTTCGCATAAAATCAGGATCAAAATACTTGATAAAACAGGAGCCCCAAGACTGCCCGATTTTATGGAAAAAGGGGCCAGGCCCCTTTTCCCTCTATTTCCTTGGCGGTGATTCATCAGTATAGGCCGGGAGAGGAAGCGGCTCATCAAGAAGAAATGACCTGATGGAGTCCAGAACAAGGCCTGGTTTCTCCAGAAACGGCATATGCCCCGCACCCTCTAAAAACAGAAGAGTGGAGTTTTTCAGAAGAGACTTGTATTCGTATGCGACTTCCCATTTGAGATAATCGCACTCTGCCTTGAGGATAAGAACAGGAAGACTCAATGATCCGAGTTTGTCTTTTACAGCTTCATCCTCAGGTTCTGGCAGCTCTTCAGGTATAATGGTCGCCCAGAAGCCAAACAAAATATTGTTATCCTCAGGAAACTGTTCAGGATCACAGGCCATCCCTCCAAGCAGTGGAGAAAAGAGTTTTGTTATCATGGTATCTGCTTCAGTTTCAGATAAAAAATTGTGCGCTGCATCAGGATTAACTTCAAGCAGTAAATAAGCAAAAATAATTCGAGCTGTTTTTAACAGCTCATCGAACTTCTGAAGAGTCTCTGGAGAAGCTCGGTCCTTGATACTCCCTCTGCTCTCATCATCCCATTCCTGAGACAGCAGTTCTCCTGGTGAGATCAGCACCAATCTTTTGACATTCTCGGGATATGCAGCCGCATAATGAGCCGCAAGCACACCCCCGTTGGACTCCCCTATCAGGATCATCTTGTCTGCTTTGATCTTTTTTCTTATCTGGTCAAGGTCTGACACATGGCGTGAGAGCTGGTAATCTCGGATATTCTTCAACCTTCCTGACAGTCCTCCACCAACCTGATCATAAAAATAAACATCATACCCATCCTTTGACAGCGCTGAAATCACATCGGTGATGGGCTTGAAAGACAGGACAGCTCCGCCGGGCCCTCCGTGAAGAAAAAAAACAGGTTCTTCTTGTGTTTTACTCTCGGCCGGGAATTTCAGATAAGCAATGCGGGAGCCCGACTCCAGGTCCCAGTAATCGACAGCTTCAGGAACATACGGTTTTATGATCTCAGAAGACGGTATCAGCGGTTTAAAGACCGTCAAAGATGATATCAGCATGACTCCTATGACAGTGGCCAGTCCAACTCCAAGAGCCAAACGTGAACGGTGTGCTCTCAATATCATCCCCCAGGCAATCCTGGAAAGACTGAAAGATATCAAAAAACAAACTATTAGGGCGATCAGGCTTAAAAGAATAATATGACTCAAAAACACGGCACAGAGAAAAAAGCTGAAAACGGCTCCTGTCATTCCGAATGGGACTGAGAGAAAGAGCAAAATCCAGCCAAATATCAGACGGACGGCTTTTTTAAAACCGGAGCTTGTTTTATTCACAAATCCATTGACTCCCTATTTATTATTACGAATGTAACTGAGGATAGTTGTCAATTAAAAAAATTGGGGAAAAAATGGGGCCTGGCCCCTTTTTCAAATGTCGAATGTTGAGATGCGACCCCTTTTTATTGTATCTTGAATGAGCAAAAGACACTGGCCATGAAAAAATTCGGTGAATTCATACTCAAATACAAAATCGTCCTGATCATCCTCATCATTGTTTTCACAGTCATATCTTTTCGGTACGTTCCCCGATTGCAGTTGGATGATGATGAGACGACCTGGTTTTCAAGCGATGATCCCATCCTGATCGCCCACAATGAACTCCAGGATACCTTTATCGGCAGCGATTTTGTCATCGTAGCTTACGAGTCAACCGACATCCTTTCAGAGCCCGAAATAACCTATCTGGCCTCACTCACGGAAAAACTGGAGAACGTTCCTAATGTGACCGACGTTTCCTCTTTGACCACTGTGGAGGACATCGTGGGAACTGAAGAAGGCATGGAAATCAAGCCGCTGATTGAAAAAACTCCAGCAACAGAAACAGAATTCTCCTATCTCCAAAAGCGGATCGACCTCAATCCGTTCTACAGAGGGAATCTGATCTCAAACGACGCGGGAACAATAGGGATAGTCCTCGAAGTGGACCTTGCGGAAGAGGATGAGAAGTCAACCAGTGAGCTCTCCAGAGAGACAGCGTCCAGCCTCAGAGAGATCCTGCACGGAGAGAGTGAAAAAACCGGTCGTACATTTTACCTGGGAGGAAGCATCATCACTGATGCGGAGATCGATGAGATGATGGAAAAAGACATCAGTCTATTCTTTCCGCTTGCCATGGTTCTGACAGCCCTGGTACTGTTTATTCTGTTCAGAAACATAACCTGCATCGTCTTCCCCATCCTCACAGTATTCCTGGCCCTGACATGGACACTCGCGTTCAAGGGAATGGTCAACTCACCCATAACTCCTGTTTCCACCACACTTTTTGCTCTGATCACAATAATCGGGATCGCTGATTCTGTCCATCTGATATCCCATTACCGCATCGAACTCCCGCTGAAAAAGGACAAAAAAAAGGCACTCCTCGAGGCCTACCAGAGGGCCGGCAAACCCTGTTTGTTCACCTCGATCACCACATCGATCGGATTCGGCTCTCTGATCATCAGTGACATACCAGCCATACGTAGCCTGGGCTTTTTCGCCGGCTTTGGAATCATGAGCGCATTCATCCTCTCCATGATCCTGGTGCCGCTGGGACTTTTGCTCACGAAATCCAAACCAAAAACCGTAGAGCCTATAGAGCGCAAAGGAAACTCATCCGGCCTGTTCGCATGGATCGGTGCGTTCAACCTCAAACATCCGAAATCGATACTCATCACCGGTCTTCTCGTCGTGATAATCATGGGTGTCGGGATCACAAAAATACGTGTTGAACCCTCGATGCTGGAGTACTTGAAAAAGAAAACACTCCTGAGACAGGATGCGGAATTCCTGGATGAGAGGCTGAGCGGGATATCCAGTATCGAAGTGGTGATCCACGGCGATGAGGAATCGCTCAAAGAGCCGGCTGTCCTGAAAGATATCGAAAGTCTCCAGGAATTGGTCGAGAGTCATCCCAACATCCCGGTCTCCTACTCCATCGTAACCTTCGTCAAACTCATCAACCGCGCACTCCACAGCGACAACCCGGACTACTACCGCATCCCGGAGACGCGAGAGGCTGTGGCCCAGAGCCTTCTCCTGTATGAAATGTCCGGCGGTTCAGAACTCGAAGACTACGCCACGTTGAACTATGATACATTCCGGGTATCCATGAGAACACGGCAGATGAAACAGGAAGAGAGGAGAAAGCTGATCGAGGACATCGCGGCCTTTGCAGAACAGAACCTCGGCCAGTTCAAGGTGGATATCACAGGATTCGACCATCTGGTCCATAAAGTCACAGAACGCATCACAGTCACCCAGATACAGAGCCTCGGGCTGGCCTTCCTGGTGATACTGGTGTTGATGTTCATGATGCTGGGTCTGAGAGGAGGGCTGCTGAGCATGGTGCCCAATATCTTCCCCATCGTCTTCGTACTGGGTCTGATGGGGTATGCCGGATTCCACCTCAACATCGCCACTGCCATAATCGCATCTATCGCCATAGGAATCGTGGTGGATGACACGATCCACTATTTCACTCATTTCAAGCATGAGTTCCAGGAGGCCGGGGAAAGGAAAGCCGCTATGCTCAACGCTCTTCATAAAGTGGGCCCGGCACTGTGTTTCACGTCCTTGATACTGGTTTTGGGATATATCATTTTCCTACTCTCTGAAACGAGGATACTCATGGACTTCGGGATCCTCTCCAGCATCGCCGTGATCACGGCCCTTGTCGGGGATCTATTTAT
>SOIA01000265.1 GCA_004378665.1 Candidatus Aminicenantota bacterium | reverse complement strand
GCCGTTTTCTGGTGCCAGTTCCAGGCTGTCTGGATAATGGTCTCGATGTCCGAATGGGAAAGCTTCCAGCCGAGGATCTTCTCGGCTTTCTCATTGGAAGCCAGGAGCACCGGGACATCTCCTTTCCTCTTCGGTCTTTCTTTGTACAGGACTTTTTCCCCTGTGATCGCCTCAGTCTTTTTGATGATCTCCAAAACAGAATACCCTGTGTTCGTGCCGAGATTAATGAATTCACTCCGGGAGGACTCAAGAAGCTTCCGGAGAGCCAGAACGTGGGCGCGGGCCAGGTCTGTGACATGGATGTAATCCCTGACCGCTGTTCCGTCTTCAGTCGGGAAATCTGTTCCATACAGGTCAAACCCCTTTTTTTCTCCCAAAAGGAAGAGAAGAAGATTGGGGATCAGGTGAGTTTCCGGCTCGTGCATTTCCCCCAGGAGACCGTCAGGATCGGCTCCGGCCGCGTTGAAATAACGGAGGGAGATGTATTTTAGCCCGTAGGCCCTCTGGTAATCTTCAAGGATCTTTTCAACAAAGACTTTTGTCTGCCCGTAGGGATTGACCGGGTTGAGAGGGTGGTTTTCCGGGATCGGGACCTGAAGCGGGACTCCGTACACCGCTGCGCTCGAAGAGAAGATGAACACTTTGACTTTTGCCTCCAGCATAGCATCCAGGAGGTTCAGGCTGCTCACAAGGTTGTGGGTGTAGTACTTTCGCGGGTCTGTATAGGACTCTCCGACCTGGATGAGGGAGGCAAAGTGCAGGACCGCACCGATATTTCCCCGCTTCAAGGCTTTTTTAATGGGGTCTTTATCCATGAGGTCGCCCTCGATAAGCTCTCCGCCCACGAGCAGTTCTTTTCTTCCGGTCGAAAAATTATCGAAAACGACAACCTCGTACCCCCTCTTGAGAAGCTCTCTGACAGTGTGAGACCCGATGTAGCCGGCTCCTCCTGTCACAAGAACCTTCATGAGCGGCTCCTCTCGACGATTTTTTTAGCTATGTGCAGGCCCTGCCTTTTGGTCTCGAACTCGTTATCGAGCTGGAGCTGGTAGAGTTCCTTGAGTATTTTTCCCATACCCGGGCCTGGGGCGACACCCATTTTGATCAGATCCCTCCCGAAGATCAGGGGCTGGATGGTCTCCTTGGTGACATTGAGTTCCTTGAACTTTCCAAGAAGCCATCTGGCTTCCCTGTCCAGTCCTTTAATCGGGGTGTCTTCTCTCCCCGCCCGGTCAGCGGCATCGAGGTAAACCAGAAGATCGATCTCGCCGTTGATCTCTGCGGCGAGTCGGTTAAAAGCTTTTTTGGTCACGACATCCCTATTCTGCCACAGTTCTGAGGCCCGGTGATGGCATCTGATGAGGGAAAGGACCTGTTTCCTCAGGTTGAATCCGTTGAAGGAAAAGATCCTGAACCGGCTGAAGATCCTCTTCGTGATTTTCTCGCTGAGAATATCGTGGCCGTTATTGGTGATGACCATCCTGCCTTTCTTGAACTCCCACATGGCGGTAGAGGGCTTGCCCACATCATGATAAAGGGCGGCCAGGAGGAGTGCGAGTTTCTTCTCCTGGGAGAGTTTTTTGGTTTCTGCCAGTCTCTTCGCCTGGTCCACGGTGAGCTTGGTGTGGTGCCAGACAGTGTGGTGGCCGTATTCGTCTTTCTCGGGATGAAAGAGAGAGTCCTGGATCGATAGAGTCAGGTTGTAGAGTTCCGGGAAGAGCTGGCGAAGCACCCCGAGCTTGAATAATCCTTCAAGACCGACAGAAGGAGACGGAGATCGAAGAAGTATCTTGAACACTTCCTCGTTCACGCGCTCAACGCTGAGTCCGGACAGGTCGATCTCTCTGGAGACTTTGTAGATTTCTTTGTCAATCTTGAATTCAAGGACTGAGGCGAACCGGGCGGCCCGGAGAACTCGAAGAGGATCATCAGGGAAAGCCTGGGGATTCGTCAACCTGATGATTTCAGCCTTCGTGTCGTCTTCTCCCTTGAAAGGGTCGATCAATGTGTTGTCAGAAAGCCTCAGCGCCATGCTGTTGCAGCGGAAATCCCGTCTTTCCAGGTCTTTCTCGAGCGGAAGGTCGGGTTCCGCAGAGATAATGAAATCCTTGTGTTTCTTGACCGCCGTTCCTTTAGGCTTCTCTTTCCTCGGGAGAGCGATATCATACGTTTTTTTATCGGTGGTGAATTTGATTACGCCAAAACTTTTTCCGACGAGGTCGACCTTCCCGAAGGGCTCGATTTTCTTCTGGATATCATCAACGCTGTGCCGGGCGATAAGGATATCGACCTCGGTGGGTGGTTTTTCTCTGATCAGGTCCCGCACAAATCCACCGACAGCATAGACGTCTCCGCCAAAGTGCTGGATGAAGAATTCTCTGTGTCGAAATTCAGCCTGCAATTTTTTCATGTTCGTTCTCGGTTATCGCTGGTCGTGTATAAATCGCTATCCTTACTGTATGACCGGTTATTCTGTTCTATTATAAAAACAGTTTCCCCTTGATTCAAACTTTTTTTCAGATATTTGAAGGCTTGTCCTCTTGAACCTGTTGGTGTATCCTTTATGATTCAGAGGAGAAAGATGAAAAGGACGAGAAAAATCATTGTGCTCCTGGCGCTTTTCTGTGTGCTGTCAGGTTGGTCGCAGTCCAAGTCCCTCCAGGATGACCTCAAGATATCCCTGAAGGAGACCAGGATCCGGGATTTCAGTATGGACGGACTTACCTATGTTTTTTATATCAGCATATATAATTCTTCTTCTTCGGCATACTTCCTTTCCGGTTATGAGTACCGCTTTGTTGTCAACCAGCTGCAGTATTTCCACCTTCAAATTCCTTTAGAGAAGAAGATAGTGATCGAGCCCAAAAAAAGCAAGCTTCTCTCCTTTCCGATAAAAATCACTTATGCTCATCTTTTTCGGCTCGTCAAAGGGATCGAGACAGAGGACCAGGTTGAAGGGACATGGTCAGGAACGATGACATTTGCGGATAAGCGGAAGGAGAGGGGAAGGCTTTCCTTCTCGTTTTCAGGAAGCTTTCCCATCTTCAAGACGCCACAGATTGAATTCCGGGCTCTTCGGGTGAATGAGTTGACCATCGGAGGAGCGGATGTTAGCTTCGATGCGGGATTCGGCAACCCCAACGTTTTCGCCCTGACAGTGGAAAGGATAAGTTACGAGTATTATCTGAGGAACAGCCTGATCATTGAAGAATCCGTGACCGAAGGGAAGGCCATCGCAAGCCATGGGGAAGCCGCCTTCTCTTTTCCGATGCTCATGAATTTCTTCGAAGTGGGAAAGGACGTTTACATGCAGCTTCAGAGAAGTTCCACCCTCTGCCGGTTTACAGGAGAGATCGATGTAAAGACAGAATGGGGCAGAGTGAAAATCCCTTTTGACAAGACTGGACGGATAACGATCTCCAGGACTTCATGAGCGGAGTTCTCCATCAGTCGATGATTAGTGTGATCATCCCCACTTTCAACCGAGCGTCCTTTTTGAGCGAAGCCATCCGTTCAGTTCTGGACCAGGATTATTTCGAGCGGAACGGACCATCTTCTTTCGAGCTTTTGGTGATTGATGACGGTTCCACGGACAATACCAGAGAGGTCGTTCGATCTTTCGGGAAGACGGTGAAATATCATTTCCAGCCGAATAGCGGAATCAGTGCCACCAGGAATAAGGGGCTCGATCTTGCAGAGGGGGACTATATCGCTTTTTTGGACTCGGATGACCTCTGGGAAAAAGAAAAGATAGGCGTGCAGCTGAGCTTCATGAAGGCCTTTCCTGAAGCCAAAGTGTGCTACACTGAGGAGACCTGGATAAGGCGGGGAGTTTTCGTGAATCCCCGGAAAAAACACAGGAAGTATTCCGGATGGATCTTTGATAAGGTTTTGCCTCTCTGCCTTTTGAGCCTGTCTTCAGCCATGTTCAGGAGAGAAGTTTTTGATAAGGTCGGAAGGTTTGATGAAGAATTGCCTGTCTGCGAGGATTACGACCTTGGCATCCGGATAGCCGCGAAATATCCTGTTTGTCTGCTTCCTAAAACGCTGATCGTGAAGCGGGGGGGACACGCGGACCAGCTTTCGAGAAAACACTGGGGCATGGACCGCTTCAGGGTCACGGCTCTGGAGAAAGCCCTGCGTCTTGACCTTTCGCCTCAGCAGGAACGCCTTGTCAGGCAGGAGCTGGTGAAGAAGTATCAAATTTTGGCCAAAGGGTATGAGAAAAGGAACAA
>SOIA01000019.1 GCA_004378665.1 Candidatus Aminicenantota bacterium | reverse complement strand
TCCAGAGAATGAGACAAAAGGATTGATATTAAAGGGAAATGTACGATTGGAATATTTGGGAGTGTATTACTTTTCTATTCTCACATTGGCGTCATGGGCTAACGTGAAATGGCCCTCTATGATAACAGTCTCTCCTTCTTTCACTCCATCCAAGACTTCGGCATAGTCTTCGTTTTCAATGCCAACCTCAATGTATCTCCATTTAGCAATTCCTTCCTCGACCACAAAGGCCAACTTCCTCCCCATCCGAACAAGAACCGCATCCTGGGGAATGAGCAGCCTGTCTTCGTATATTTCAGCCGCAATCTCAACCTCAGCATGCATGCCAGGCTTGATCTCTTCTTCTGGATTCGCGACATCGATCGTGACCTTGCAAGTTCTGTCATCCGGATTGACTACCGGACTGATGGCTTTGACTTTCCCCTTGAAAATCTTGCCGGGGTAAGCAGAGAACTTCAAATCCACTTCCCGGCCGACCCGCATCTTCCCGATCTCGCTCTCCAGCACCCTTGCTTGAACATGAATCCGGTCAATATTCACGAGTGTAAAAAGCTCCGTCCCAGCAGAAACGCGCTCATGAAACGAAACCTGAATATCAAAAACGATGCCAGAAAAAGGAGCCCTAATCTTCGTCTTCTCGAGTGTCAGCTGGGCTTCTTTGACCGCGATCTCATTCTGAGTTAAATTCTTGGCCGCAGCCAGAACTTCCTCTTTCATCTCTCCTGATTCAATCAAGACCATTTCATAATTTTTGCTCGCTTTTTCATATTCTTCCTGCGAAATCTTCCTTTCCCGGTACTGCTGTCTGGCCTTTTCATACGTATCCTTGGCTTCTTGAACTCCCTTTTCATCAACAGCAATACTCAACTCCCCTTTATCGGAAAACCTCTTCTCGACCAAATAATCTGATAAAACCTTCAAACGTGCCGCTTCCTGTCTCTCAAGATTAAGCCTGTATTCTGTATCATCCAGCTCAGCTAGGAGCTCTCCTCTTTTGACATGCTGGCTTTCCTCTACATTCAGTTTTTCTATCAAGCCTCCCACCTCAGCCTTAACGATGATATTCATGCTTGTCGCTGCTTCTCCAGGAGACTTCAGGGTGATGATGAGGTCTCCCCTGTGTGCATCGGTAACTTTTACGGGGAGCGATGCTTCCTGGACTTTCCGCTCCGTTGCGGCGGAGTCTGAGGATTCATCTCCGGCTGTTTCAGCTTTATTCTTGAAAAAGATAAAATAAAAAACCACTGCCGCCACAATGATGACACAGAGCGATATGACCAGTATCTTTTTAGGAAATATCATTTTTCACTTCTCCTTCCTGCCCTCTGCTCCGGATATGGTTCAACTTCAATATTAAATCTGACAGGGAGAAAAGTCAAACTCGAAGAGACAGAAAGAATTGAGGCCTGATAGGAGTTTACTCAAAGAAGATTATTGGTTATCCTCTATCACCGCATTCTTTATAAGGTAAAAGAATTCAGGGACAGCGGCAGTCACTCGGCTCCAGCTGGGAAGAAGATTGCTCTTGGACGGATTTTCCCAGAATGCGTCTCCTGCCAATTTAATCCCTTCTGTAAAAGCCTCGACACACCCCAGCTCGCTGTGCCGGTCAAATTCCAAACCATTGATCGCGGCGTCATTCTCGTAGCGCACGACAGTCTCCTGGGCAATCTTCAGATAGATGTTACTCAGGGTCTTAAAAAATCCATCCGAGAACTGCACTCCTTCCTGGGCGAGTGTTCGGAAAATGGATTTAGCGATATCGACAGACATCTTCAGTATTCCTGTGTTGGGATTATCCGGAATCAACTGCTGATGTTTGTGTTCGTATGCGTCAGCAATGTCGACCTGACAAATTCTGTTCAAAGCCATGTTCCTGTACACTTCAGCCAATGTCCCGACCTCCAGTCCCCAGTCACTCGGAATCTGCATGGCCATAGTCAGGTCTCTCCTCATCGCGATCTCACCGGCTAAGGCATAGCGGAAACTATCCAAATAAACCAGAAAAGGAAAATGCCCTAATATTCTAATCAATGCTTTCATAAAAGGCGTAAAAAACAACCGAGTGGCGCGGCCGTACATTCTGTCCGTGACGCGGCTGTAAAAGCCTTTGCAGAACTCGTATTCAGAATGAGGATTGGCGACCGGATAGCATAAGCGGGCGAGGAGCAAACGATCATAGTTAACGATGTCACAGTCATGAAGTGCGATCACGCGGCTCCTGCCTCTTGCGAGAACATACCCAAAAGCAATCCAGACTGCGCGGCCTTTCCCTCTTTCTCCCGGGAATAACTCGTTCTCCTCCAGCAGCTTATACAGTTTTTTCATACGCGGTCCGTCATTCCAGATTATGCTGAACCTTTTATAATCAGAGAAATGCTTTTTGACTTCCTTGAACTGTTTCGTGTCCGCCGCGTCCAGACACAGGACAATCTCGTTGATGTAATTCACTTTTTTGAGTGTATTCATGATATTGGGGAGTGCTCCGCTCGCATATTCCCTGTAGAGGGACGGCAGGACCAGGCCGATGGGCCTTGCCTTTGAAAAGGTTTTCAATTCCTCTTCTATTTTTTTCAGGCTGGGCTTTCCCAATTTATGGAATGTCGTGATGACTCCGTTCTGGAAAAAATCTGACATGTCTTCCTCCTTAAAAAGAGGCACTAATCCCTGATAATGGGTTGCTGGATTGATTCGCTCTTGAGTATAGCATATAGAAAAGAAATTTTTGTGTCAATCACTTGATTTTCTTCTGAATCTCGTTGTATTAATATAAGTTAATTTGACTGTGAATGACATGAAGATGCAAAGCGCGAACGATACCAGCTCCTCCCGTTCGAGGTTGATCCAAACTGATAGCGTTTGGATTCTTCACTCCGTCCCGGAAGCACTCGAATTCCCGATGATATTCCACAGTTCATCATGCAAAAGGACACGGCAGATATGAACAAGAAAACGATTCTGACTCCCACAGCTGATAAAAAAATTGATGAAATCAAAAAAGCGGATATTCTGGTCGGCATCCCCAGCTACAACAACGAAAGCACGATCGGTCATGTCATAAAGGCCGTCCGTCTCGGACTGACAAAATACTTCCCTAAATTTAAAAGTATTATCGTCAACTCGGATTGCGGTTCCACGGACAAAACCCGAAAAATCGTCAAGAACAATTTAGACGATTACAAGGCGCTTGAAACGATCCTGATCGCCCATGAGATGCACCCCTACATGCGAAGCCTGCACACTCCTATATCTGAAATGGTGACCACCTTCAGAGGAACTCCGGGCAAAGGCAAGGCCTTCCGGAGGATATTTGAAATAGCCCACAAGCTGGGAGTCAAGGCTGTTGTCGTTGTCGACTCTGACCTCCGCTCCATAACTCCTGAATGGATTCAGCTTCTGGCGGCTCCGATAGTCTTCAAGGGTTTCGATTACGTCACCCCTCTTTATGCGCGCCACAAGTATGACGGGACGATCACAAATTCCCTGATCTATCCCTTGACCCGTGCCCTCTATGGAAAAAAGATCCGTCAGCCCATAGGTGGAGAGTTCGGATTTTCAGCCAAAGTTCTGAACGAGTACATGAAAAAAGATATCTGGGATACGGATGTCGCCTACTACGGCATCGACATCTGGATGACGTCTGTCGCTCTGGCCAACGGCTTCAAAGTCTGCCAGTCCTTCCTCGGCGCCAAAATCCATAATCCCAAAAAGATCGCCACCCTCACTCCTATGTTCAAACAGGTCATCGGGACGATCCTTTCTTTGATCGAAGAGAATCACGAGAAATGGAAGGGGATAAAAGGAAGCGAGGACCTCCCCACTTTTGGTTTCCAGTCCAGAGTCATTCCTGAAGAGGTTCATCAGGATTTCAATGACCTCTTCAAGCGTTTCCAGAAGGGAGTCGAGAAGAGAAAGATCTTTTGGAAAGAAATCCTGAAAACCGAAAACTACAAAGCTCTTGAAAAAATCGCTTTGAAAACCAAGAAAAGCTATTCTTTTCCGAACGAGCTCTGGGTAAAAATCATATATGACTACATCATCTTCTATCACAGGTTCAAGAATATATTCATGGAAATGAGCCTGCCCTCCATGCTCGAGTCCATGATCCCTCTCTACTTCGGGTTCATTTCATCCTTCGTGCTCAAAACAAAGAACATGAGCAATCCAGAAGCGGAGGAAGAGATCGAAAACCTTTGCCTCGAGTTCGAAAAACTCAAGCCTTACCTGGTCGAAAAC
>SOIA01000257.1 GCA_004378665.1 Candidatus Aminicenantota bacterium | reverse complement strand
ACCCCATTGAATAATTGGAGGGGCTGTATTATACTTAGGACTTATTTTTAAGGAATTACGTGAATGAAAAACGCGATCATCATGGGTGCAGCAGGAAGAGATTTCCACAATTTCAACGTCTGCTTTCGGGATAACTCAGACTACCGCATCATCGCCTTCACCGCTGCCCAGATCCCTGATATCGAGGACAGAAAATACCCGCCCGGTCTCTCCGGAGAGTCTTATCCGGACGGGATCCCGATCTATCCGGAGGAGGAGCTTTCCTCTCTCATCAAAAAACACGATGTCTGCGAGGTCTTCTTCGCCTACAGCGATATCTCCCACAATTACGTCATGCACAAAGCCTCCCAGGTGCACGCGGCAGGAGCCAGTTTCACTCTCCTCGGCCCTGATGAGACGATGATCAAGAGCAAACTCCCGTTGATCTCGGTCTGCGCTGTTCGGACAGGCTGCGGAAAAAGCCAGACAAGCCGGAAAATCACGCTTCTCCTTAAAGAAAAGGGAAAAAGTGTGGCTGTCATCCGTCATCCCATGCCCTATGGAGACTTGGCCAAGCAAAAGGTCCAGAGGTTTGCGACCTATGAGGACATGATCGAACAGGAATGCACTATCGAGGAGATGGAGGAATACGAACCCCATATCCAGAACGGGATCATCGTCTATGCCGGCGTGGATTACGGAGCCATCCTCGAGGAAGCGGAAAAAGAAGCGGATATCATTCTCTGGGACGGCGGGAACAATGATTTCTCCTTCTATAGAGCGGACCTGGAAATCGTGGTCGTCGACCCTCACAGGCCTGGCCATGAGCTCATGTATTACCCTGGAGAGACGAACTTCAGGAGAGCCCAGGTCCTCGTGATCAATAAAATGGACAGCGCGGAAAAAGACAAGCTCGACCAACTGCTGGATAATATCCAACAGTTCAATCCAGACGCAACGATCATCCGGGCGAACTCCGCTCTCTCTGTTCCTGAGGGAGAGGACATCGCCGGAAAAACCGTACTTGTTGTCGAGGACGGACCGACGCTGACACACGGAGGAATGCCGTACGGGGCAGGAATCCTTGCCGCCACTCAATACGGGGCTTCTAAAATTGTCGACCCCCGACCATATGCGGTTGGCAGCATAAAGGACACGTTCCAGAAATACTCTCATCTGGATAAAGTGCTTCCGGCCATGGGCTACGGGAAAAAGCAAATAGACGAGCTGACCCAGACTATCGATCAGGCCGACTGCGACCTTGTGGTCAGCGGAACGCCTATCGATCTCGGCCGGTTGATCAAAACAAACAAAAGAATCCTCCGAGTCACCTACGCACTGGAGGAAATCGGCTCTCCTAACTTAAAGGAGGTCCTGGAAGAATTCTGATGAAAAGGAAAATCGCTCTGATCGCCTTCGGGGGAAACGCCATCCTTCCGAATAACCAGAGAGGACTCCAATCCGAGCAGATGAAAAACGCCCGGAAGGCAGCCTGTCTCATGGTTCATGTGGTGAAAAAGGGGTATGACCTCATCATCGTCCACGGCAACGGCCCACAGGTAGGAAATCTCCTCATCCAGATGGAAGAAGCGGTGACCAAAATCCCTCCTTTTTCGCTCGAAGTCTGTGACGCCATGACAGAGGGGAGCATGGGTTTCATGCTGGAAAAAGCCATTATCAACGAACTCCGCAAGAGCTCCCTGGACAAGGATGTCGCAACTCTGATCACCCAGGTCGTTGTGGACAGAAAAGACAAGGCCTTCAAGAATCCCACCAAGCCGATCGGCCCGTTTTACACTAAATACAGGGCTCAGGAGCTGGCGAGACAGAAAAAATGGACGATGATCGAGGATTCCGGACGGGGATACCGCAAGGTTGTCCCGTCCCCCAAGCCGATCGACGTCGTCCCGAAGCGGGTTATCAGAGATTTGGTCCATTCGGGCAAGATCGTCATCGCTTCAGGCGGCGGAGGCATCCCGATCATCATCAACGGCCGCGGACTCTTCGAAGGAGTCGAGGCCGTGATCGACAAGGATTATGCGGCAAGCCTGATTGCACGGGAAGTCAAAGCTGACCTGTTCATTATCCTCACCAACGTGGAAAGAGTGTATTTGAACTTCGGCAAATCCGATGAAGAGCCCATTGCGGTCATGACCGTAAAACAGGCGGAAGAATACCTCTCACAGGGACAGTTTCCCGAGGGTTCCATGGGACCCAAGATCCATGCCGTAGTCGAGTATATCAAAGGAGGAGGGAAAGAAACTTTGATCACCTCGGCGAATCAGCTCAAAGCCGCTTTGATCAATCGCTCGGGGACGAAGATCCGGGAGTCACTTTAGGAGAAAGATGAAGATGATAGAAGACTTCCTATCCATCCACGACCTGAGCCTGTATGAGTTCAGCCAGATTCTCGATATGACTGAGAAAATCAAGGAACAACCCCAGAATTACCGGAATAAACTCAAGGACAAAGTCCTGGCGATGATATTCCAAAAGCCCTCGCTGCGGACACGGATGACCTTTGAAGTGGGAATGCTTCAGCTTGGCGGAGAGGCCGTTTATCTCGCCCCTTCGGATATTCAAATGGGAAAGAGAGAGACTCCCCACGATGTGGGCAAGAATATGGAACGCTGGGTGGACGGCATCATGATCAGGACATTTGCCCACCAGGAAGCCATTGACCTCGCCCAGGCCACTCGAATTCCTGTGATCAATGCTTTGACCGACCTTCTGCATCCCTGTCAGGCCATGGCGGATTTCTTCACTCTTAGGGAAAGCAACAAGGACCTGACCAGTCTTAAACTGGCATACGTCGGAGACGGAAACAATGTCTGTCACAGCCTTCTTTTCGCCGCTGCAAAGTCCGGATGCCGGATCAGTGTGGCCACGCCCCAGGGGTACGAACCGGACCCCGCAATCGTGAAGCAGGCCGGACAGGACTCGGAAGAGACGGGCGAAAGCGTCCATCTCACGAATGACCCGTCAGAAGCCGTGGAGGGGGCCGATGCGGTTTATACCGATGTCTGGGCGTCTATGGGCCAGGAGAAGGAGAAGAACAAAAGGGCCAGGATCTTCGCTCCTTTCCAAGTCAACAAGGAATTGATGGACAAAGCGAAAACCGATGCCGTCTTTATGCACTGCCTTCCCGCTCACAGGGGGGAAGAAGTCACGGATGAAGTCATCGATTCAGCACAGTCTGTGGTCTTCGACCAGGCTGAAAACAGGCTGCATGTCCAGAAAACCATCATGCTCTTATTGATGGAAAAGAGAAATAAATAACGATGAACAAAGAAATCGAAATAACTCAGATCACACCGGAGAACCTTTCCTTCATAGAAAAGGAGCTCTCTCACACAAGAAAGCCCCTCTCTCTCCAGGAGATGGCGAAAAAGATGGCTTACAAGAAGACTTCCAGACAAATGCAACAGGAGGTCAAGAAGTACGATCCCGAATGCCAGTACGAAGTCGGGGATCTGATTTATAAGGAATACGACGAGCCTTTGATGGTGAGCAGCAAGGGAATGGAACCGTTCAAAGGAGCTGTTGTCCTGCAGCTCATCGGGAAGATAGATTACAAGGACTTCAACTGCGAGATGCTAGAAGTCGACTATTCAGGAGGAGGAACCTTCCGAAAATACATCGAATACATGAAAAAAACAAAGACCCAGGTTCTTCTTCCCAGCAATTTCGAAGGCAAAGCCAAGCCTCCTGAGAAGATTGAAAAAAAGGAAGATCCGAGGCTCAGCGCCCTTCCGATGACGGATAGAGACTTCAAGAGCCTTGAAAAAAACCTGAGGGCAGCCCTCTCCAAGTCTCCAAAATTCTTCAACTGGAACGAGTTCTGGCAGCTCTCAGAAAAGAAAATCGATATCAAGATCAAGAAAATAGATCAGATCAAAACTTTTCTCGATGAAACAAAACACTCTGCAGCGACACCTGAGCTTGTGGAAAAATTTTTTAATATCAAAAGTGCTGACGAACTTTTCGATCTTCACTGCATGAGTTTGACTTATCTTCTGGAAAAAACCTACAAGAAAGACTTTGTCTATGTTTCTCCTCTGGATTGGGGAAAATGGCACTTGAAAAAAACACTTAATTCATTCCCGCAGAACCTGCCTCTTTCCGCTCCAAAAGCTAAAGTCCCGCCATCTGTAGAAGAAACCAAGGAAGAAATCTTCCATCCCCCAAAAACTCCGCTGAAAATCTATCTCGGCTGGCGAGAGATCCTCTCCGGGGGAATCAAAATCCCGAAAGCCGTGAACAAAGAATTTTCGCGAGCGAGAGAATACATTTTTACAGATACCGAGGGAGGAAAAGAGTACACCGTCTATTATTATCCGTCCTCCGGTTATATTCTGGGTTTGAAAGAGTTCTACGAAGCCCACAATGTTCCCCAGGGTGCAAGTCTCACTCTGGAAAAGAAAGGGCTGAATCAATTCAATTTCTGGTTGAAGAAATCGAAGAAGAAGATCTCGATTTTAAAAGTCAGTTATGACTCAAAAAAAGACGTGATCGACCAGAGCGGCAAAGAAGAATTCACCTTCTCCATCCCGAATAAGATCATTCATCTGGAAACAGAGACTCTGGTAAAGCTCCTTTCCCTCTTTAAAGAAGGGAAGAAACTGGAGCTCCCGGAGCTTCTGGCTTTCGTTTTCAAGAATTTTGGCCTGGAAGGGAACAAATTCTCCCTTCATTATCTCCGGGCGTATCATCTCGTGGACATTTTGAAACGCAGCACTCAGGAGGATGTCGAAAAAGCTTTACTCTCAATTCCTGAGTTCTCCCAGTCCGAGAAAAACGCTGGAATCTTTTTCTACCAGGAAAAAATTGAAGAGGAAGAGGAAAAACCCGAAGTGCCTGAAGAAATTTCTCCTGCTGTTCCTGCGGAAGAAAGGATCGAAGAAGCCCCGGCTGTCAGTCCCGGATTAGAGGCTCCTGTGGAAGAAATTCCTCCCCCCCGAGCTGAACCGGAAAGAAAAGAAGAAATAAGAGCCGAAGCGCTTCCCTCGCTTGAGGAAGCGGAAATCGAGAAAGAAAAAGCGGAAGGGCTGCCCACGGCCAAGCGGGAAAAAGTCTCGAGGAAAAAGAGAATGAGGGAGGAGGCGGAGAGAGCGCCGGGGGCAAGGCGAGGAGCCAGGAGGGTTCTTGAAGAAAGAATAGAGGCTGAAGAATACGAAAAGGAAGCCTTCCTGGCTGTGAAGGAAAAAGAGAAGAAAGAAGCTGTGGTCGAAAAGGCAGATGTTTCTCCCGAAGTCAAAGAGAAAAAGGCGAAGCCGGTTGTAACCAAGGAACCCGAGTTTGGTCTTTTCGCGGAAAAGCTCAAAAAAGCATTAGACAAGAATGGCAAGAAAAAAAAAGAGAAAAAATAAAGCCTTCAGAGGATCTTCCTTAAGGAGCCTTTTCTCTGCGTCACCCTCATTTGATCCAGCAACTCCAAAAGCGGAATCGCATACTTTCGGGTGAGGCCTGTCATTTCCTTAAACTCGGCGATGGTCAGCTCTTTCTTGTTTGATCGCTTGATGTTCTGTATGATCTCATCCAGCCATTTGGAATGGAGCAGTAATCCATCCTTTCCCTGAACAATCTTTTTTCTTTCGATGAGAAAAGAAAGCATCCTGTCGAGCTTCTTCGGGCTGATCCGGAAATGCCTCCGGAGGTCCTCCAGAGAAAACAGCCGGAAATCTCCTTTCAAACACATCTCCTCCAGCTTCTTTAGAATCCTCTCATCCTCAGGAGTCAGGATGACTCTGAAGTCTGGCTGTGAGAATTCCCCTCCTGTCTCCTTGATCTGGCCTGTGTGAAGGAGATGTTTCAGGGCAAGGGAGAGCACCCTGGGATGGACGTCAAATCTTTTCTGGATTCTTTCCTGACTGGCTCCGTTCTGGTCAGGATATTTCTGATGGAAACGAGAAAGAAATTCAGTAATTTTCCCGCAGAGAAAAATAAATCCCTCCTGAGAAAGCAGAAAAAGAGGATCGAAAGAGAGAATCCATATCTTCCCCTCCTCTTCCAGTTCCTGGACCAGTCGCAGCAGAGTTTTTTCCCCTGAGGGGAAAAAATCCCTGATTTCTTTTTCTCTCAAACCCCGAATCCCTTTCTCCTGAGCCAGTGCCGAAACCGCAGATTTCCTGTCTCCTTGAAGGGCTTTGAGGAAATCAATACGTTTTTTTATTTTTGTCTGCGTCACTTTTTCTGAAAAGAGATTAAGAACACGCCCCCTCCCCAGAATGCGGCTTCTTCCTGAACCCAGGACATCGAAAGCATCCCCCCATCCCAGCAAAAGGGGCCGGTGAGTATGGATCCGCACTAAATGGGGACCAGGCTTGTCCTTTGGAAGAGGCTCATAAAAATGGAAAGAGGCGGATGTCCTCTCTCCTCCTGCACGGAGCACGGCATCCATTTGCCTCTGTTTCCCCGCAGGGAGAAAGTCGACGGCGGCATCAAAGCAGTTTGTGTTCATCGCGCTTTATCCCGCTTTCCCTGGCACAGAACCAGACTCATTTTCCTCAGGATGGGGTCAATCGAGGCCAAGATCACTCTCACTCTATCTCCAAGCTCAAAAGTCTTGCCGGTTCGTTTACCCACCAGGGTCTTTTCCGAGCGCTTGCGGTAGTAATCTCCGCCCAAATCAGAATAGGGTATCAGCCCATCGACAAAATAGTCGTCGAGTTCCACAATCAGGCCTGCGCTGGTAATGTCCGCGATTATACCATCAAATTCCTCGCCAAGCATCCCTTTCAGAAACCGGAATATCCTCCATTTCAGAAGCTCCCGTTCCGCTTCCTCTGCGGTCCGCTCCCGCTCGGAACAATGGAGAGCCACCGAAGACAGAGAGAGCTTTTTCCCTTCTTTTCCGTCCAGAACTTCCTTTAAGATCCGGTGCACGACAAGATCCGGGTACCGCCTGATGGGAGAGGTGAAGTGGGTGTATTCTTTTTTGGCAAGGCCGTAATGCCCAGCATCTTTTTCCGAATAGACGGCCAATTTCATAGACTTCAACACCTGGAGACTGACAAATTTCTCCTCGGGTTTCCCCTCCACATCCTTCAGGACGCGCTGCAGGTCCTTTGGGCCAATTTTCCGGGGCATGGGAAGGGACAGACCAAAATGAGTCAGTATCTCTCTCAGCCTTTCCAGGTCCTTCAGGTCCGGATCGGGATGAGTCCTGTGAAGCAGGGAAACATTTTTCTGGATTAAAAAGTGTGCCACAGCCTCATTGGCTGCAAGCATGAATTCCTCGATCAGTTGATGGGCTTCATTGCGCTCGAAGGGCACGATAGAATGGAGGGTCCCTTCCCTGTACACGAGCTCCGGCTCGAGCAGGTCAAAATCCAGGCTCCCCTCTTCATTTCTTCTTTTTCTCAAGAGAGACGCCAATTCTCTCATCAAGAGCAGGGCTGGAACCAGGCGAGAATACTTTTTTCTCTCCTTCTCGTCGTCTTCGAATATCCTGAAGACCGAATCATAGGTCATCCTCTCGACAGTTCGGATCAGAGAAGGATGAAACTTCGTTTTTATAATCTTTCCTTTCCGGTCAATCTCGAGCAGGACCGAAAAAGTCAACTTGTCCTCCTGGGGCCTGAGGCTGCAAATATTGTTGGACAGTCTCTCGGGCAGCATCGGAAGAGTCGAGTCCGGAAAATAAACACTCGTCCCACTCTCAAAGGCTTCTGCATCCAGAGAAGAATCCGGCTTGACAAAATGGGAGACATCAGCGATATGGACGCCGAGAAGAAAATGTCCATTCTTGAGCGCCTTCACACTCACCGCATCATCAAAGTCCTGAGCGTGCTCGCCGTCAATCGTCATGCTCATCCAGCTCCGGTAATCCTTTCTCCCTTTCTTGTCCTGAGCGTTTATTCGTCCAGAGAGTTTTTTGGCTTCGGCAATGGCTTCTTTTGAAAACGAGAAGGGCAGATTGAACTTCTTTATCATCACCCGGGTGTCCACTCCTGGGTCATCGGGCTGCCCCAGGACTTCTTTCAAAGCAATGGTTTTTCTGTCGACTTCAACGACCATCCCCGGGCGGAGCGAAAACGGTTTTTCGCCCTTTAAAGGCATTTCTTCTGAAGACGGAGAGTCAAAGGGGAGAAAAAAGGGGCTTCCCCGCCGCTCGCAGTAAATCCCGAGCAGCGTTTTCATTTCGGCTTTCACAATCCTGACCACCCGGCCTTCAGGTTTTCCTTTTTTCCCCTTTTCCCGATACAACACCTCCACAAGGTCGCCCCTGCGGGCGTTTGCGGTGTAACGGGCCGGGATGAAGATATCCTCGGATGACCGATTTTCTGGAGTGACGAAACCGAATCCCCTTAACGTCGAGATGAATCGGCCTCTTATCAGATCCGTCTTGGCAGGGACATGATACTTTCCCTTCAACCTTAATACGATGCCCTGACCCTCCATCCTTTTCAAGCTCTTCCTCAACCTTTGCTTCTCCCTGGGAGAGAGATGAAGCTCTCGTGCGATCTTCTGGAAGTTCAAGCCTTCCCGTCTTTTCCTGAGCAGGGATACTATTTCACTATCCATCATTATTCCTTGTCACTGCGAACGCAGTGTGGCAATCTCCTATGAAAAATGTCATCTTTACACACAGTTTAATAATAAAACAGAGAAACATACGGGATCCTGTATCTGTCCCTTAACGCCTTGCCCAATTTTAGCCTGAGAATCCTTAATAATTCATCTCCTTCTTCTATTTTATACTCCAAGCGAACATCCTTCTTGAATCTTTCCTTTAATTCCTTCGAAGAGTGCCCCCAGATCAACTCCTCGACCTCTCCCTCTATTCGTTCAAGCTCCTCCTCGTCTACAGGGCTCTGGGAGAGCAGGCTTCGTGCTCGTGAATAGGCCTCTTTTAAATAGTCAATCTGATCGGGAAGGGTTTCTAAAAATTTCTTTATCTCTGTCCGGGCCCGGATTCTTTTTTCTGCTCTCTCAACTGTCTTCCGCTCACTCCCCACTCTTCTCTCTTTATGCTGGTCAAACGCCTTGAGAACTTGCGGCTTGCAATAGGCAAGCGTCTGGATTTTTGCCCTTTTCCCGGGTCTCCTCAGATAATTCTCGAAAGCCCTCTTGATTCCTTCCAGGACAACAGGGAGGGGAATTTTCATTATTTCCCATTTTGCGATGATGTCAAGTTCTGCGGAAGAGAGGAAAAAAGGAGCTCCCCGCTGCTTGAAGTAATAGCGTGCAATCGATTGGTAATACTCGCTTCTTTGTTTACTCTTTCTCTTCACTTTCCCTCCACAAAGGGTAAAACGCTCAACCCTGGATTCTCTGATGAAGGACCTGCAGCCCTTCAAGAACAAGATCAGGCTCGTGAATATCGATGGAGGAAATCTCGTGGCTGATCTGGGCGCCAAAACCTCCCGTGGAGATGACGGTGGTGCCTTCTCCCAATTCTCTTTTGATTTCCTCGATGATTTTGGAGACGAGACCCACATAGCCAAAATACAATCCCGACTGCATGCTGGTGACCGTTGTGCGGCCGATGGCTTCTTTGGGTTTTTTGATTTCAATGCGCGGCAATTTGGCTGTTTTCAGATAGAGGGCTTCCGCCGAAATCTGGATTCCCGGAGCAATCGCTCCCCCGAGATATTCCCCTTTGGAGGAAACGGCATCAAAGGTTGTGGCCGTCCCAAAATCCACCACTATACAGGGACCACCATGTTTCTCATAAGCGCCCACTGCCGCGACCACTCTGTCCGCGCCCACCTCAAGAGGATTTTCATAAAGTATGGCCATTCCTGTCTTTAGCCCTGGTCCGACGACAACCGGCTTAACCTTGAAGAGGCTCTTGCTTAAATCTTCGAAAATCGGCGTCAGGGGAGGAACAACGCTGGAAATAATGACTGCCTTTATCTCTGTTTTCTCAGGGCCGGAGAGAGAAAACAGGTTGAGCATGGTGACTCCGTATTCATCGCTGGTTTTTTCGCTTTCTGTTTGAATCTTCCAGTGATGGATGAGTTTCCTCCCCCGGAAAACTCCGAGGACAATGTTCGTGTTTCCGATGTCTATGGCTAAAAGCATCTCATCCTTCCTTTTTGCTGCCCTTGACAGCCTTGATCTCCGCGGAAAAATAAGTTTTTTCCTCTCCTCCGGATTCCAGGATCAGGCCGCCTTGAGGGCTGATCCCTCTGTAAATCCCGGAAATTTCCCCTCTGTCCGTATCCAGAGTGACCTTTTTTCCCGGGGACAACACAGATATCTCCTGATAAGCACTGATAATCCTGTCTCCTTTTCCGTGCACGAACTCTCCATACCAGTGACTCAAAGCCTGCCAGAGGTTTCCGAGAAGAGCTTTTTCGTCCGGTTCCTCCTTGGATATGAGCTTCAGGGAAACGGCCTGATCGCGAATTTCCTCAGGGAAATCATCCATCCCATGGCTGAGATTCAGACCAATGCCCAGAACAGCATAGTTGACCCGGTTTCCCGAATAGGCGCTCTCGCAGAGAATCCCTCCGAGTTTCTTCCCTTTCCAGACCAGGTCGTTGGGCCATTTCAGGCTGATACGGATGCCAAGGGATGAAAATACGGCATCGCTAACAGCCAATCCCGCAACAAGCGGAAGCAGAGAAATATCAGGATGAGGAGGGTAGAGAACGACAGAGAGATAAAGCCCCTTTTTTCTGGCTGAATACCAGCTCCTCCCCTTTGTCCCTTTCCCCTGTGTCTGCTCCTCGGAAATAACGACTGTGCCTTCTTTCTCTCCGGAGAGAGCCAGGTCCTTAGCCATATCATTGGTGGACAGACAGCTTTTGACTTGAACGATTTTTGCCCCTATTTCCATGGCAGATTTATATGAGTTGGCCCTCTTCGCGGATGTTTATATCAGGGAAAGAACGTGTTCGAGGCTCTCTTCCAGCTTTGTCTTCTTCGCCTGGAGCTCCTGAAGCCTACCCTTTTTTTCCTGGACGACATCTTTGGGAGCGCGTTTCAGGAAATCTGCGTTCTGGAGCCTCTTTTCGATTCTTTCAATGTCCTGCGTGACCTTGGAGAGTCCTTTCTCCAGCCTTTGTTTCTCCTGCTGCAAATCGAAAACACCTTCCTCTATCGGAATCGCGATCTCCCAAGAGCCGGCGACTCCTTTCAGGAGCTTCTTTTCGTCAGGAAAACGATCCAATATCTCGATCTTACGGATACTGGCCAGCGTCCGAATATATATCTGGTTTTCCAGGATAATCCTTTTTTCTTCGTCCTTTTCGACCTTGACCCATAGTTCGATATCCTGTTTGGGAGGAATCCTGTTTTCCGCTCGAATGGTCCGGATTCCGATGATGGCATCCTGGAGGAATTTCATCTCCTTTTCCGCATTCTTGTCCTTGAAGCCTTTGTCCTCCTGAGGGAATGAAGCCGTCACCAGAGATTTTCCGGAAAAAGGAAGATGCTGCCAGATCTCCTCTGTGATATAGGGCATGAAAGGATGGAGAAGCCTCAGGATCCAGTCGAGAGTCTCCACCAAAATCGCCTCTGTCGTTCTGTTTCCCGCTTTCAGGCTTGGCTTGACCAGCTCGATATACCAATCACAGAATTCATGCCATATAAAATGGTAAATCTTGTCGGCCGCCTCGTAAAACTTGTATTGTTCCAGAGCCTGGTCTAATTCAACAGTGATCTCTGTCAGGCGGCTCCTTATCCACCGGTCAGCCAGGGTCAATTCCTGTTCGCTCACCGGGAATTCTTCGCTCTTAAGGCTCATTAAAACAAAGCGCGAGGCATTCCAGATTTTATTGGCGAAGGCCCGGTAGCCGGCCATCCTTTCCTCCGAAAGGGAAATGTCCGCCCCGGGAATGGCCAACGCGGCCATCGTGAACCTCAGGGCATCCGTGCCGTACTTTTCGATCATCTCGAGGGGATCGATGATGTTCCCTTCTGATTTGCTCATTTTTCGCCTTTTGAAATCCCTGACCAGACCGTTGATATAAACATGACGGAAGGGGATATCCTTGGCGAATTTCAGGCCCATCATGATCATCCGGGCGACCCAGAAAAAGATGATATCGAACCCGGTGGACATCAAGTCTGTCGGGTAGAAAGTCTTTAAATCCTCTGTCTCTTCAGGCCAACCCATGGTGACAAAGGGCCAGAGAGCAGAAGAGAACCAGGTGTCCAGGACATCTTCCTCCTGAACCAGGTTTGAGCCCTGGCATTTCTCGCATTCCTGGGGGGCCTCGATGGCAACTATAATGTGGTCACAATCACTACAATACCAGGCAGGAATTCTGTGTCCCCACCAGAGCTGCCGGGAGATGCACCAGTCGTGGATATTGTACATCCATTCGAAATAGGTCTTTGCCCAGTTGGAGGGGATGAATTCAATCTCCCCCTCTTCGACCACGCGAATAGCTTCCTTGGCCAGGGGTTCCACACGAACGAACCACTGCCAGGACAGATGCGGCTCTATGACGGTCTGGCAGCGGTAGCAGTGCCCGACTGCATGCTGGTAATCCTCTGTCTTTTCAAGAAGTCCCATCTCTTCGAGCCTTGAAAGAACCTTTTCGCGGCACTCAAACCGGTCCAACCCCTGGAACTCCTTGCCCGCTTCTCTGGTCATTTTTCCTGATCCATCGATCACGATCACCTGCTCAAGGTTGTGCTTTTTTCCCAGCTCGAAATCGACCGGATCATGGGCCGGCGTGACTTTTACCACGCCCGTCCCGAACTCCATCTCGACTCTTTCGTCGGTGATCACAGGGATTTTTCTGTCGACTAACGGAAGAAGGACTGTCTTCCCCTGGAATTGTGAAAAACGCTTGTCATCGGGATGCACGGCCACAGCCGTATCCCCCAGCATGGTCTCCGGACGTGTGGTGGCCACCGTGATACTCTCTTCGCTATCCAGGAGAGGATACTTGATGTAATACAGCTTGGCCTTTTTCTCTTTGTGTTCGATCTCGATATCTGAAAGAACCGTCCCGCAGTGGGGGCAGCGGTTGACCAGGTAATAATCCCTGTATATCAGCCCCTCGTCGTAGAGGTCAACAAAAACGCGCTTCACTGCGCGGGAAAATCCTTCATCCAGAGTAAACCTTTCCCGCGTCCAGTCCAAAGAGGTCCCGAGCTTCTTCAGCTGGTTAATGATGACGCCGCCGTATTTGTTCTTCCAATCCCAGGCAATCTTCAGGAACTCTTCACGTCCGACCTTCTCCCGGGTCTTTCCTTTTTCTTCCAGACTCTGCTCGATCACATTATGGACCGCTATGCTGGCGTGGTCTGTCCCGGGAAGCCAGAGAGTGTTGTATCCCTGCATCCTCCGCCAGCGAACGATGATATCGGGAAGAGTGAAGCAGAGAGCATGGCCCATATGCAGGGAGCCTGTGACATTGGGAGGGGGAAGGACCATCGAGAACTTCTTCTTCGAGGAAGGGATTTCCGGGACAAACAGCCCTTTATCGATCCAGAAATCATACCACTTCTCCTCAACAGGCTTGGGGTCGTACGCTTTCTCAAGAATGCGTTTGTTCTTCATCGTGCAATCCAAATTTT
>SOIA01000383.1 GCA_004378665.1 Candidatus Aminicenantota bacterium | reverse complement strand
CTTGACACCGCCTCCAAGACTCCATGAAAAACGAGTTTCTCCGGACATAGCCGGCTTGGGATCAAAGTATGTGGCTCCCAGACCTATCAGAAGATAAGGCTGCACTCTGGACATACCATCACCGAGAAAAATGACGAAGTTCAAGTGATATTGATCCACATGGATATCGAATAATTCTAATCCGCTCCCACCTAACAAACTGGCTCTCAACAGGCTGTCCTCACGGCTCCACATGAATTCCACCTGGAGATTACTTCTCGTCACGATCCCGAAAGTCAGCCCATACGCGAGTCCATCGTCAAAGGAAAACTTGACAAAATCCTCTCCGGTAACGCTGAAGTGACCTCCCGTACGGAGACCTGCGAAGGACATAAACTCGAATTGTGTAGCCCCTGCTGTTTTCGACACAAATGCCATCAAGATGACAACAAATAAAATTTTTGCTCTTTTCACTATTTTTCTTCCTTTCCTAAAGAAATTTTGAAATTCTTGTTCGACTCCTGAAATTTGTATATCAACGGTACCGAATGAATTGAAATGCCACTGAATATTTTGCTCAATCTTTTCATTGTGTTTTAATCATACGACCACTACAAAACATTCTGTTTTCCGCTTACCGCAAATGTATTAGTAATGACCTGATCTCGTTCAATTAATCCATTCATCGATCAAGGGCAACTCGGAAGCGATTTGCAAATCCAACAACAGAATAATCTGGTGCTCGAGTTGAAAGAACTTCGCCACGACCTTCGAAGGCAGCACTTTATCCATTTTTTTAAAATACGCCCTGCGCAGTTTAACCCTCTTCTGTTGAAGCTGGAATACCTTTTCCATTAATTCCTTCGCCTTCTCATCGGTCAGAGTTTGGTAGTGTTCCGCGTAATCCTTGATCATGGCCAGTCTTTCATCGCCGATCTTTGTGAGCTCAAGGTCATATTCCCTGTAAATCGGCCAGAAGATACCTACCTGCTCTTCCGTGAAATCCATCACCACGGTTATGATCTCCACTTTATCTTTTTTGATGTCCTGCCTCAGCAGTTCGATATATTTCTCCTGGGCAAATGATACGGTACATAGTAAAACAATCATGGCAATCGCTAAAAAGGGTCTCATTTCAATCTCCTTTCTTGTTGATTTTTTAGATTATCCCGAAGCGTTTAGAAATCCGAATATCTTAGAGCTTTGATTACGGACAATCCTCACCTATTCTTATATGAATAATAGAGAATATAAATTGTAACAATGAACAGACTGGGAGTCAATTGGACTTTAGTCCAATACACATTCCTGATATGGAATTCGGATGCTTATCCCCCCAGAGTTTATTCTTTGTCCAAACGTTCTCTCAGAAGCCGCTCCAGCTGACGGTAGTTTGGGTCCTGAGGATAGACTTCAATGAGCCTTTCCGTGTATTTCAGGGCTTCTTCAAAGTTGCCCAGATCTCGATTCAGCGTGGCCAGTGCGTACAGCAGATCCCGGTCATAGGGGTGTCGATCCAGGGCTTGGTTTAAAACCGTCAAGGCATCTTGTGGTTTCCCGGTTGAGTTTAGAGCTATGCCGTAAACATAACTGTAACGGGAGTTGTCCGGCTCCAATTCTGCGGCTTTCCTGAGAGATTCAAGAGCTTTGGA
Source organism: Candidatus Aminicenantota bacterium (assembly GCA_004378665.1). GTDB lineage: Bacteria > Acidobacteriota > Aminicenantia > Aminicenantales > Aminicenantaceae > SOIA01. The sequence continues at coordinate 2,637 of SOIA01000383.1, read as the reverse complement.
AATATCTTTCACGCGGACATACAGCAGACCCAGGGCATGGTGAATATCCGCCAGGTCAAAATTCAGTTCCAGTGCCCTGTGCAACACTCTTTCGCCTTCAGCCTCCCGGCCCTGCTGACGGTAAAGGTCGGACAGGTTGATGTAGGTGAAGGACAGCATCGGCTCGAGCTCGAGGGCCTTTCTGTATGACACTTCAGCCGCTCTCCTGTCTCCCTCCATCATAGCCAGCACGCCGAGATTGAGATGGGCGGTGGGATGATCTGCGTTGACGTACTGCACCTGCCTGTATTCATCCAGAGCGTACTCAAACTGATTTCGTTCTTCTGTTGTCATTCTGCCTTTAGATGTCCCGGCAAGTGAAAATGCTGTACGGACGCGAACCAGTCGAACAGGATCCCACAGGAGATGCTTGATGAGAAGGAATCTCTCATCAACATTCACCATCTCGAGCGACTCGACTGCTACCGTGCGTATCAAAGGATCAGAGTCGTGGATGGCTTTCTTCAGGGCTTCCACCGTATCCTGCGATGGGTAAATACGCAAGAGATGCAGTGCTGTGGCCCGGACCATCGGCGGAATCTGTACGTCGCTCGCCAGTCGTATCAATTCTCCACGTGCCTCAGGATATCCACGGCGGCCAGCATAGAAAATCTCGCCATAGTGGGTTTTCCCGCCTTCCAGCTCGCCATACCATTTTTGAGTGTATTCTGCGGCCCATCGGTTTGATTCGTCTTTATGATCGTGACATTGAATACAGGAATTCGGTGTTTCCAGCCTATCCGAAAGATCCGGACGCGGCACACGCATGCTGTGATCACGGCGCGGGTCGACGACCATGTATGTCCGTTCCGGCATGTGGCATTCCACACAAAGTGTCCCTGTGGAGTCATCTTTATGGAAGTGGTGCTGGGCCGTGCCGTATTTTTCCACCATGTGACAGCGATAGCAGAGCGCATTGCCCTGTATGTAGACTTTTCCGGAGTGCGGCTCGTGGCAGTCCCTGCATTCCACTCCGGCCTGGTACATTTTAGCCTGCAGGAACGAACCGTAGACGTAGACTTCTTCGTAGATCTGGCCATCAGGATAATACAGCTGTTCTTCCAGAACGCTCGGCATATGGGTATCCAAAAAAGATCTGTTATGGACGTATTCTTCATGAATGAGCGTCCGCCTCGCATGACACCGAGCACACATCTCAACCAGGGTATTCGTCTTTCGCGGCAGGGTGCGTTCTGCCGTCCCCTTTTCCGGGTCTCTGAATACCCAGGTGGCCGCTTCAACATCCTTCAGACGAATCGTCAATCCCAGATAGCCCTGAGCATCATATCTTTGTCCTTTTTCTGCGGCCTCGGCCCATTTCACATGCTCCGAGCCCGGTCCATGGCAGGCTTCACAGGAGACATCGATCTCTGACCAGTTGGTATTGTACGCTTCTTTATGCCGGTCATAGCCTTTCCGAAGGTTCGTCGAGTGGCATTCCGAGCACATGTAATTCCAATTCTGAGTGATGCGTGTCCAGTACATGATATCCCTGGGCACAATCCGCTCATCGCCGTAGATATGAAACCACCTCTGACCGCCCTGTTCCTCCGGGCGGGAATCCCAGCACAACGGGAGGCATTGATACGCTCCACCCGGGAACTCGACCAAATACTGCTGCAGCGGTCGCACTCCGAAAGTGTACTTGATCTCGTAATCGTTAAATTCGCCTTCCGGGCCTTCGGTATAAACATAGAACTTGCCATTCTTTTTGTAGAAGCGTGAAGTGACGCCCAAATGTGCGAAGGTCACATCGTTAAAATCCCCGAGCACTGTCTCTTCTGTCGCGACATCCATGGCCATGTCGTGGTCTGAACCGACAAAAAGCTCATGCTGTTTTTTATGACAGTCTGTGCAGGCCTGGCGGCCGGTGTATTCGGCTCTTGGCCTGGCAGTCTTTACGGAAGCCTTCCCGGCTACTCCTTGATCTGCTTCTTTCCGGCAGCCAATGATAACCAGGAAAAGAGCTGCAGACAAAACAATCAACACCTTTCGAAGTCGTTTCATTTCTATACCTTTAGATTCTGAAAAACAGGTAACAAATTACCTGTTCAACAGACAAAAAGCAACTTTAACCTGGTTGATTTTTGATTCGGACTTTTTATATGATACGTATTCCAGGCAGTAAAAGCAATCCAGAGGAAATCAGAGTCAATTCAAGCGCTTTTAACGCTGAGCATACATCGGAAGGAGAGATAAAATGGACAAAATCACCAGACGCCGATTTCTCTCCAGGGCGGCACTCGGGTGCGCCATCGGTGCCGGCGGCCTGGCCCTGGCCGGTGTGATCCGAGAAATCATCCCTCCGCTCACAAGGACAAATAAAAAATTCACGATAGGGAATCTTTATGATTACCCGGTCAACACATTCACATTGCTCTCCAAGCACAAGGTCTTCATCCTGCGAGACCATGAAGGCGTGCGGGCCATGTCAGCCGTGTGTACGCATCTCGGATGCACGCTCAAGCGGGCCGAGGACGGTTTCCTGTGTCCCTGCCACGGTTCAAAGTTTGACCAAAAAGGCAAGGTTCTTTCCGGTCCGGCCCCGAGTTCTCTTGCCTTTTTTAGAGTCGACTCGGCACCGGGCGGCCAGCTCCG